>NZ_JBHTSW010000020.1:0-99377 GCF_042794945.1 Rhodococcus sp. NPDC056506
TTCTTTTCGCCCCACCCTTTTTACATTACCCCCCACCACCAACCCCCTCCCCCCGGGGGCCGCCGCCCGATAACCCCCCCCCCCCACCCCTCGGTCATTTCTGTGACTCTTTGATTGCGTCCAGTCGCGCTTCGAGACCGTCGAGGACACGGTCGAGTGTGTAGCGATAGTGTTCTGCCCGTGTCGCTTCCGCAGTATCCGGTGGCCCCGCGAACTTCCCGATCAGTGTCTCCATCGATGAACGGGGATCGGCGGGCCCGTCGTTGCTCAGTCGTTCCAGCATCGCGCTGTGATCGGGTGAAGGCTGACCGCTGGGAATGCGCCTGGCGTCGTTCATGGCGATCAGCGTGGTTGTCGAGGTGAAGGCGACGGTATAGGCCTGGGCGGCTTCCGCTCCGAACCCGGCGTCTGTCAGCGATGCCAATCCGGCCTCCATGAGTATCCGGCTGCGCTCGGTGGCAACTCCGTTCATCAGCAGCCACTGCGCCGCGCCTGGACACTCGATCAACGCTTCTCGCATCTGCAAGAGCAGATGTGTCAACCATTGACGCCAATCTTCTTCTGCGGATGGCACGTTCACGGTCGACATCGCACTGTCGACCACCGCCGCCGAGAGTGCTTCGCGATCTCCGACGAGCCGATAGACGACGGAGAACGACGTATCGAGTTCGCCGAGCAGCTGCCGCAGCGACCAGCCCTCGACTCCGTGCTCGCGACTGAGCCCGAACGCAACGGTCAGCACTGCGTCCGCAGTGATCCCGGTGTTGTAACTCCGGCGGCGCTGTGATTTCGCGGCGGGCTTTTTGTCAGGTGATGGCGCAGTCATGGTCCGACCGAGCTTAGCGGCGTCGGATCAGGTCGCGTAGTCGGCGCAAGCGATTGACGGATGAACTTAGGTGAGGTTTACTTGCCAAATCCGAGCAGTGCTCGGATTTGTGCGAACCCCCGATTTTTCGAAGCTGAAGGACACCATGAAGTTGAAAACGCGACCCGGTTATCTATCAAGGCTGGGTGCTTCGCTGCTGGTCAGTGTCGTTGCCCTGACTGCGGCCGCCTGTAGCTCCAGTGAGGCAGGGCCGACGACGGAACCTGTCGAGGGAACGCATGCTGTGTCCCACGAATTCGGTGAGACGTCGGTTCCGGACGACCTCGGGCGAATTGTTTCCCTCGACGAATACGCCGCACTCGGTCTCCTTGCCGTCGGCATTACGCCCGACGTGGCCTTCACGTCGTGGGGATCGGAGATCGGCCAGGACATCCTGGCGTCAGCTGGTACCGAGGTGGTCACGGTGCCGCCGCTCGGTGCACCCCCGATCGAGCAGGTCCTCGCCCAGGATCCGGGACTGGTCATCTTCACGTCGATGGGTGATCGGAGCTACTACGACTCCCTCGCATCGACCGTCCCCACAGTGCCGGTCCCGGCCGTCACCACTCCGTGGCGTGAGAATCTTGCCTTCTTCGGTCGTGCTTTCGATCGTCAGGCGGTCGCCGACAAGTTGACTGGCGCTTTGGAGAGCAAGATCGCTGACGTCTCTGCTCGCTCCGGTGGTGAAACGAACACAGTATCGGTGTTGATGAGCAGCTCAGGGATTCTCGCCACCACCACCGAACAGGCGCCGCCGTCGTTGTTGTTGGCGGAGAGCGGCTTCGGGCGTCCGGAATCCCAGCGAGCCAACGCCGCTGGAGGTCTGCCGTATGCACCCCTGTCCGACGAAGCAATCCCGGCGCAGGACGCTCGGATCGTGGCCGTGTTCGACGAGGGCGTGTACGAGTTCGGCAAGGTTGCCGGTGTTCCCGGATTCTCGAGTCTTCCAGCGGTGCAGGAGAACCGAGTGGCCAAAGTCAACGGAGACATGTGGCTCGCTACTCATCCTTTCGCCACCTTCTGGATGATCGAGGACATGGATGCCATGGCTGCGGGCAATCTGGCTGGTGCGGGTACCGAATCTGTTGCCGCGAAGCGCTATCAGGATTTCACGGCGCTGACGGCATGAGTTCGAGTGCGTTGAGTCGGCGTCTGGCTCTGAAATGGGGAGCGTTGACGCTCGGCTCTGCGGCTCTGAGTTCGGCGGCATTGAGTGCGTGCAGCCGTGGTTCGGCGAACGAAACCAGTTCCGAAATTTCGCCGTTCGACGACGAGGTTCGTGCTGCCGAGCAATTGCGATTTCGTAGCGGACATACAGTCGAACGAAACCTGACATCTACGCCGGCTCGGGTGAGCCTGGGCGGTAGAGAGGTCGACACGTGGTCGTACGGCGCAGAAGCGGTGGGCCCGGAGATCCGAATCTCCAAGGGAGACCAGCTTAAAGTTCGGTTGCAGAACAATCTTCCGGCGGAGACCTCGGTTCACTGGCACGGCATTGCGATCCGCAACGACATGGACGGTGTCCCGCCGATCACCCAGGAACGAATCCAACCAGGCGCGGAATTCACCTATGACTTCGTGGCCCCGGACCACGGAACCTACTGGTACCACTCTCATTCAGGGTTGCAGGCTGATCGAGGGCTCTTCGGTGCGCTCGTGGTCGAGGACCCGAACGATCTGACCGGCGCCGACGAGGACGTTGTCATCGTGATCGACGACTGGCTCGACGGGCTGGGAACAACCCCGGATGCAGTTCTTCGTGCATTGTCTCCGGAAGTGCAGGGAGGACACCACGGGCACGGTGGAACCCCGCCGGAAGTCGACGATGCAGAGATCGACTCTGCTGCAGAACTTCTCGCCAGTGGACACGGAAGTTCGACGGCACTCGGCGGAATGGCAACGCACATCACCTACCCCTTGCATCTGATCAACGGACGACCGGCGGAAGATCCGTTTGTCGTCAGTGCGCCGGCCGGAACGCGGCTCCGACTACGGGTGATCAATGCCGGGGCGGAGACTCCGTACCGTTTCTCGGTTGCCGGGCACGAGTTGACCGTTGTCAGCGCTGACGGGCAGGACGTCGCTCACGCAGTCGGAGAGGAGATTCTGATCGCACCCGCGCAGCGATACGACGTATTGGTGACGGTGCAGTCCGGTTCGTGGCCTATTGCCGCGAAGGTGGAAGGGAAGCCAGGTGGAGCCGCGTGCCTGCTCCGGACACCGGATTCGGTAACGAGCGTCGATCTGACTTCTTCTGCAGTGCTGTCAGGTTCCGGCGGTCGACTCGTTCTGGAATCGGAGCTTCGCCCGTCAGGCGCACGGGAACAGAGGGTGCCGGATCGTGAGTATTCGGTGGATCTCATTCAGGCCGGCGATCGATATGTCTGGGGAATGGCGGGCGCCGATGCAGGTCGGTTGATCATGAAGCAGGGCGAGCGGATACGAATCGTCATGAACAACAACACCGATATGTGGCACCCGATGCACACCCACGGCCACACCTTCTCGGTTCCCTCGTACGGTGGGCTTCGCCGAGACACCGTGATCGCACTTCCGCGTGCACAATTGGCGATCGACTTCGACGCCGACAATCCAGGGCGGTGGATGTTCCACTGTCACAACGCGTACCACTTCGAGGCCGGGATGACTGCCGACCTCCACTACGTTCGATGAGGAGAGCAGAATGTCAGTTCGCACCGGGTTGACCACATTGATCGCTGTTGCAGCGGTGTTCACGCTGACGTCGTGCGGTGACGATTCGACGGGATCTACCGAGCAAGCGCCGGTCGAGATCTCGGTGAAGAACCTTGCGTACACACCGGACTCCGTCACGGTACACAAAGGACAGACCGTCACGTGGATTTTCGAGGACCAGGGTATGCCACACGATGTCGTGTTCGCAGAACTGGGGACCAAGAGTGAACTGCAAGGAAGTGGAACCTACAGTCAGACCTTCGACAAAGTGGGAACCTTCACGTACACGTGCACACCACATCCGAACATGACCGGCACGATCATCGTCGAAGAGTGAGTGGCGCAATGAAAGTGAATGAGGCTGCAGCCTCGAAAGATTCGACTGGTCTCGTCGACCGAGACGCTTTGGGCAGAATGATCGCGCCCGTGAGAAATCGACTCCTCCTGGGGGCTGGTTTGTCGGCGCTGTCGGTGCCGCTGCGTTTCCTGCCCTACGTAGCGGTGGTCGAGATCGCGCGAGTGCTTCTGACCGACGCGTCGTTGAATCTGGTCTGGTGGTGGGCCGCGATCGGCGCAGCGGGCACAATTCTCGGTTTCGTCGTCTACAACGCGGCCCTGACGGTGTGTCACACTGCCGACGCGCATTTCAAGTACTCGATCCGCTCGGGTATCGCTCGGCATCTGTCTCGAGTTCCTCTGGGCTGGTTCGCAAACGGCGGAACCGGCGAAGTGAAACAAGCGATGACCGACGACGTCAAACGGATGCATCTCCTCGTCGCCCATCTTCCCGCCGACGTGGTGCCTGCCATCCTGTCGCCGCTAGTGGCTCTGGTCTATCTGGTGGCGATCGACTGGAAGTTCAGCCTGGTCCTGGTGGGCTACATCGGAGTGTGTCTCGCTCTTGCCGCGCCGTCGATGCGCAGAGCGTATCGAACGAACGTCGACTCGTGGAATCGCGCCATGTCGACATTGACCTCTGCAACAGTCGAACTGGGTGACGGTATCGAGGTCGTCAAGACCTACGGGAATGGGAGTCGAGCGTTCGCTCGCTACTCGAGCGCAGTCGATTCGATGGTCGCGGTGTGCGTGCGATGGATGTCGGGGATGGGAAGACCGGTGGTCGCGATGTCGATCCTTCTCTCGCCGGCTGTACTCATCGTGGTTATCACGGGGTCGGGGATCGCACTGCTCTCCGGGGGTTGGGTTACCCCGGTAGCTCTGGTGGCTTTTCTCGTCGTCGGAATAGGCGTTCCATCTTCGGTTCTCCACCTGGGAACGATGGCCAACCTCTACCGCGAAGGCCAACTCGGAGCGACCCACGTCGAGAGCATTCTCTGCGAAGAAGAGCTGGCTGAACCCCGGGAGCCGGTCTCGGCTCGCGGTACCTTGGTTGAATTCGACTGCGTCGGATTTGAATACACCGCTGGACAGCGCGTCCTCGAGAACATCTCCTTCGAGCTGCAACCGGGCACCGTCACCGCGATAGTTGGACCGTCCGGCTCTGGAAAGACCACGTTGGCGCGTCTACTTCCGCGGTTCTGGGACGTGACGGATGGATCTATTCGCCTCGGTGGAAGCGATTTACGAGATCAGTCCAGTCGTGAAGTCTTGAAATCGATGGCTATCGTCTTCCAGGATGTTGTGCTCTTGCGGGACACCGTGCGCGAGAACATTCGGCTCGGGAGACCAGATGCAACTGATTTGGAAGTGGAGACAGCGGCGAAGCGGGCGCAAATTCATGACGTGATCGTGCGACTGCCAGACGGGTACGACACCGAGATCGGTGGGAGTTCGGGTGGGGAGCTCTCAGGTGGGGAGAAGCAACGCCTGACCATCGCCCGCGCCATCCTTCAGAACCCGCCGATCGTCATCCTGGACGAGGCGACCTCGCAGGCCGATCCCCATAGTGAATCGGCCGTTCAACGCGCATTGGGTGAGATCAGTGCAGACGGCGGCACCATGATGGTGATTGCTCATCGACTGCACACCATCCGATACGCAGACCAGATACTCGTTCTCGACGCCGGACGGATCGTGGAAAAGGGTACGCACGAACAGTTGTCGGCACTCGGCGGAACCTACGCGCGGATGTGGGCGCTCCAGAACCCCCTCGTCGAAGACATATCTCCGCGAAAGGCGCTGCAATGATTCGAGACCTGGACGAAATCCTCGGGCGCGACAATGGGATGCGAGGTCAGATAGCGGGTTTCACGCTCGCCGGGATACTCGAGGGTGTCGTCTTTGCACTGATGATTCCGATCCTGAAAGCGGTGGTTCGCGGCGATTACGACGCCGCAGTGCCGTGGGTTGTCACGGCTGCTCTCGTGGCGGTGGCTTGTGGCGCCGTACGGTGGATCGCCGAGAATCGGGCGTACCGCATCGGAATCGAGGGTTTTGCCGGTGGAATCATGCATCGCCTCGGTGAGCACTTGGTGCAGGTTCCGCTCGGGTGGTTCAGCAAGGCAAACCGTGGAGCGTTCACTCGCCTGGTCACCGAGGGCACGGCGATCTTGATGAGCATCCCGGGGATGATCATCGCGCAACTCGTCACTGTCACCGTGACTCCCGCGACCGTGGCGATCGCTGTTCTGTTCGTGGACTGGCGACTGTCCCTCGCGATGGTCGTGTTTGTTCCACTGGGAATTCGGGCTTACCGCAATGTGCAGCGGGCGGTTGTGCCCGAATACGAGACGATTGGCAAGAGCGAATCCGAGTTGGCGTCGCGCGTCGTCGAATATGCACAGGCACAGCAAGTTCTACGCTCGGCCGGAAAGAGCGACGAAGGCTGGAATCGGCTGGACGATGCTCTTGTGTCCAATCGGGATGCGCACCTGCAGGAAATCGGTTCGGTCGACAAGTATCTGCTGCGATTCATGATCGTCGTTCAGGTTGCCTTTCTCACCGTGCTGGCTCTGGCGGCACTGCTGGTCACCACCGGGTCCATCGACACCGCAAGCGTGATAGTTGTTCTCGTGTTGGCCGTGAGGTTCGTGGAGCCGATGCAGATGCTCGCAGGGTTCGGCGAAGGGATCTCACTGGCTCGGGTGTCGCTCGGATCCGTCCGAGAGATGATCGGCGTACCGGTGCTGGCGGAGCCCGAGGTATCGAAAGAGCCCATGTCGTACGATATTCGGTTCGATTCGGTCTCCTTCGGCTACGGGTCCGTCTCCGTGATCCGCGACCTCAGTCTCGAGTTCCCGGAAAGTTCGGTCACCGCTTTGGTCGGCCCTTCCGGTTCCGGAAAGACCACGCTGGTTCGGCTGATCTCGAGATTCTGGGATGTCGACGAAGGAACGGTATCGATCGGGGGAGCGGATGTTCGCGAGATCGGAACGCGTGTGCTGATGACGCGGATATCGACTGTCTCGCAGCAGGTTTACCTGTTCGACGGAACCATTCTGGAAAACGTTCGGTTGGCGAGACCGGATGCCACGGAGTCGGAGGTCCGCCAAGCGGTGAGCGATTCCCGACTCGGCGAAGTGATCGATCGTCTGCCGAGCGGTGAAGAGACAAGGGTGGGTGAAGGGGGATCACTGCTGTCCGGTGGTGAACGTCAGCGGGTCTCGATTGCGCGGGCATTTCTCAAAGACACTCCGATCGTTCTCCTCGACGAAGCAACTTCTGCCCTCGACGGAGAGAACGAAGTCGCGATCACCGAGGCGATTCACCGCTTGGCTCGTGGTCGAACCGTCGTGGTGATCGCTCATCGCCTGTCGACTATTCAGGGAGCAGATCACATCGTCTACCTCGAAGACGGTGGCGTCGAGGAGGTCGGTACCCACGAAGACCTGATCGCGCGAGGTGGAAAGTACTCGGATCTGTGGGCCGAGCGCAGTGGCGCGGAGGGATGGAGGATCGACCGAGCACCTAAGCGGTGAAGAAACCGTGTGGTTTGATCGACGAATGGACGAAGCCGCTGCAGATCCAGTGAAACCGCCGCGGAAGCGCAGGTGGCCTCGCTGGGTCGCGGGTATCGCCGTGCTCGGAGCGGTTGTCTACGCGGGCTCGATCGTCTGGATTTCCGTCGCGTCGGCCGGCCACACGTCGGGCGCAGCGGACGCTCCGGAGGCCCCGGTGGTGATTGTGCTGGGCGCGCAGATCAAGGACGGCAAGCCGATGGCGTTCCTGAAGGGACGGCTGGACGCAGCCGTCGAGCTGGTGGAGGCGGGGAAGGCAAGAGCGGTCCTGGTCTCCGGCGACGCGAACGGCGGCTCGGGTGACGAGATCGCGGCGATGACGAACTACCTGGTGGAGCAGGGAATCGATGAGCGTCGCATCGTGGGGGATCCGTACGGCCTCGATACCTATGACACCTGCTTCCGGGCCATACATACGTATGGGGTAACCAGGGCGTTGATCGCCACCCAGGGGTACCACGTGCCCCGCGCTGTGGCATTGTGCCGAGACGTCGGCATCGACGCAGACGGTGTGAACAGCGATTGCGGGTGCGCAACTCCGACGCTGATCAAGAACGCCGCTCGCGAGTGGGCTCTCGCCAAACCCAAGGCAGCGCTGGACATGCTGTGGGGGCGGGATGCAAAGGTGACGTCGCCGTCGGAGGATTCGGTCCAGACGGCGCTGTCGGTGTCCTGACGCGCTGAGAGTGCGCACAGTTTGTGTCGAGCGAACACACGCTCCGGGGAGTTGGAGCGTGTGTTCACTCGACGCACAGGGTGCTAGGTCGACAGTCAGATCAGTGCTGCTGCGGCAAATGCTCCCAGCGCTATCAGCGCAGCGCCGGTGACGCTCTGCACTCGCCGGTCCACGACGCACATGATCGAGAGGAATCCCGGCATCGAGCCACCGCGCTTGGTGTGCACGATTGCCGCGAGGCTGGGCATGCAGCGGCCAAGGGAAACGACCGTGAACAGCGCCGCACCAAGTGCCGGCGAACCCGAGGCAATGACGCCGAGCGCCAGGAGGTAGTACGCACTCGAGCGGATGAAGATCAGAAATCCCGGACCGATGATCGCACCGAAGATCAGCGAGACCTTCCACGGCGCCATGCTGCGGCGCAGATGACGCGGAAGCTGTTGGCGCCGCATCGGAGTCGGCATCCTCACCGCACCCAACTCGTGCAGCCCGTACGCAACCGCGACGACGGCCCAGACGCCTAGCGCCCAGCCGACCGGGACGTAGCCGGACACCGCCGCTCCGATCGCGCCGATCAGTGCGCCGGCGACGGCTCCTGTCGTGACGGAACCCATTGCATGCCAGCCGAGTCGGCGTACCGGAGTCGAGGATCCCTTTCGGTCAGCTTGCTTCGGAGCGGCAACAACTCCGGCAACGGACATGCCGCAGGTCGACCAGTTGGCGGCCAGCGAAGTGACCAGTCCGGCTCCGACAACGGCAGTGGTCAAAGCTGTTGTCGCAGAGGGCACAGCAACGAGTGCAATACCGGCACCCGCGGCAGCACCCGCCGCGATGAGGCTGGCACGAGTTGCGGTCCCTACCGAGCCTTGAAGGGTCGGCCGGATGTCGGGGACATCGGTCTGGAGCGGGCCGTGTGAGAGAACGGTAGTCATCAGATCCTCCAAAATGTGTGTGGTTCAATGAAAGTAGTGAGCCAATCTCACAGTGAAAAAGGTTGAGCCAGAGTCACAGCACTGTGATGACTCCGATCATGTACGGGTGTACGGAGCACGAGTATTCGTAGACGCCGGCGCTCTCGAACGTGTGCCGGTATGCGCCGTCCCCGGTGATGCCGCTGTCGAACAGGCCGGGCGACTCGACGTGATGCAGGAGTCCACCGTCGTCGAAGCGCCACTCGACGGTGCCACCACGCTCTACTGTCACGTCCATCGGACTGAACTGAACATTGCTGATCTCGACCACCACGTCGGGGACGGGATCTTTTGTGCCGCATGCTGGAACACACGTTGCGGCGACGGCGAGGCCGAAGCCGGCGATCCACCTCCTCACTATTGAACGATCACGGTGCCCACCATCATCGGGTGGGGCGTGCAGTGGTAGGTGAAAGTTCCGGCGTCGTCGAACGTGTAGGAGAAGGTCCCCTCGGTGAGCAAGTCGCTCTTCAGTTTCCCGTCGAGTTCACCGTTGCCGACCACATCGTGGGGGAGTCCGCTGTCGTCGAACTTCCATTCGACGGTCTGTCCCTTCTCGATGGTGACCGATGCCGGTGTGTACGCCATGTTCTTCACCTCGATCACGACGGCAGGTTCGTCCGACGACGCACCTGCATCACTACTGCAGGCGGTGAGACTCAAGGCAGCGCACGCGGCGAGGAAAGCGGGAACGAGTTTCTTCATGAGGGGTTCTCTCCATTCTTCAACTTGTCAGCGGACGTAACGCAGATTTGCCGTCATGCCGGCTTCGAAGTGGTAGGCGTTGTGGCAGTGGAACATCCACTCGCCGGGATTGTCGGCGTCGAACTCGATGGCAAGCTCGGCACCTGGTAGGACGTTGACGGTGTCGCGGCGAAGTCCGCCGTAGTCCGGTACCGCAAACGTGTGGCCGTGGGTATGCATGGGGTGCCACATCGTGGAAGTGTTCTTCATCGTGATGCGAACCCGTTCGCCCTGTTTCATGACGAGTTTGCCCGCATCGGCACCCGCCATGCCCCAGACGTAACGATCTCCGGCTTGGATCAATTCGATGTGGTAATCGCGGTCGGGTGACCTCGTCTGGAGACGTGCGGATTCCGCTGGTCGTAGCGCACTTTCGGGTACCAGCCTGCCGGCCAGTTCCGAGAGGTTGCCGCCCACATCCGGATTCGCGAGAGCCAAGGCGTCAGCGCTCCGCAGGACGGTCGATGCGTAACCGTCTCGACCCTCGACCTTCGCGACCACCGGCCACGTTCCCGACTTCACCGTCACCAGTACGTCGTAGCGTTGGGCCATGCCGACGATGATGGTGTCGGCAGGAGTTGGCACCACGTCGTAGCCGTCGGTGGCGACAATCGTCATCTCGTGTCCGGCCACGGCAAACCGGTACGGAGTTTCGGCTGCCGCGTTGATGATTCGTAGTCGAAGGGTCGAACCAGGCGCTGCAGTGATGACAGCAGGATCATTGGGTGGTCGCCCGTTGATCAAGTGCAGTGGATACGCGATGTGTTGAGTCATTCCGCCGAGTGCCTCGGAAGAACCGTGTCCGCCGCTCACCAACTGTTGCGCGACGGACATGTCGGCTTCAGAGTGTTCTGCCGGAGTTGTTGCCCCACCGCCGTGTCCGCCATGCCCGCCCGAAATTGCCGGGTTCAGGGCCATCAGGACGGAATCCGGGGTGGTACCCAATCCGTCGAGCCAGTCGTCGAGCACCAGGACGGCATCGGCGTCGGCTCCGGTGATGTCGTTCGGGTCCTCGACGATCATTGCGCCGAATAGCCCCCGATCGGCTTGTAATCCGCTGTGCGAGTGGTACCAGTACGTTCCCGGATCCGGTGCGATGAAGTTGTACTCGAAACTCGAACCGGCGCCGATGGGAGCCTGCGTGGTGGGTGCCGCGCCGTCCATGTCGTTGCGGATTCGAATTCCGTGCCAATGCAGTGTTGTTTCGGCGTCGAGGCCGTTCTGGACGCTGACGTTCACCCGGTCACCGGACTTCAGGCGAAGTTCCGGAGCCACCGCAGAGCCTCCGTACGTCCACGTGTCCACGAGGCGTCCGCCAAGATCTACCGTCGAGAATCCGGAGGCAAGGGCAAACGCAGCGGTGGTTCCGTTCCAGGCTCGCGCCGATTCGGCTGCAGCAACTTCGGGGTCGGTGGGCAGGATGTAGTCGAGATCGGTTGTGGGCGTCGGAGTTGCTGCAGTGGAACTGCATCCGGCGATCGTTCCAACAGCACCGAGCCCGAGTGCTCCGGCGCCGAGTGCTCCCAAACTCAGGAAACGGCGCCGTCCCATCACCACACCGGATCCGGGACGACTCATCGGAGTACTTCTGGTGTGATCAACCCACTGACATCGCCGACGTTGCCAGAGACATCGACAGAACTGACCTGCTCACCGGTGGTCGCGTTGTAGCCCACGATCTTCTGCGGTGCAGAACCTTCGACTTCCGGCCCCGTACCCAGCACGTAGAACGTGGCGCCGTCGACGGAGAAGGTCATGCTCTTGATGTCCGTCAGGCCGAGGTCTGCGAGCGTCAGACTTTTCACCGGGGCGTAGTTCGCCGCGTCGGACAAGTCGATCTTGACCAGTGAGCCTCCGCGAGCGGAGTCCGGATGAATGGCCGTATCCGTGTACGCGATTGCGAGCCGGGATGCGTCGGCGTTGATGACGTTCTCCGAGAATCGACCCGAATCCTGCCCGGCGTTCCCGATCGGCTCGACAACTTCCTGAGGCAGTCCGTTGGAGAAGTCGAAAACGTAGACATCGCCGTTCTCGCTGACCAGCAGTGCTTTTTGTGCTTCTGATGCCCAGGTGACCTTGCGTGTGGAGACAAAATCTTCAGGTAGGACCTTGCTTCGGGCGGTTTCCTTCGGGACGCCGTCGTCACCGATCGTGACGTGCAGCAGTTCTCGGGTGTCCTCACATACGCTGTACAACTCGTGCTCGACCATCCACGTGAACGGACCGCAGCCGACTATCTGGAGTGCACCGGTCGCTTCCTTCTTCTCGAGGTCGACCACTCTGATGCCGTACAAACCGTCGTCCCACGTGACGAAGAACTTGCCGTCGGAGGTCACGGCGTTCGAGCCGGGACGGGAATGCACACGTGCGACGTCCGGAAGCATGACCTCGGCGGGTTCCAGTAGGTTTCCGGAGTAGGTGCTGACCGTGAAATCGGCTGCGCCGCGGGAACCTCTGGGACGCCACACCTCGGCCGCGAGAACCGCTGGGTCTTCGGCGGAATCCCCGACAAATCCGTGAATGACCGGATCCCAGATTCCCGGACCGACGGTAATTCGACTTTCGGCCACACCGGTTTTCGGATCGATCACATTGACACTGAGCTCGAGCTGGCCGAATCCACCCTCGACGCCCAGTAGGCGGTCAGCTGCGATCGGCGTGATCGAACCGACGTGCAGTGGTTCGGGAATGGTATCGCCGATTTCCTGGTCGTCGTGCCCGAGTGAGATCCCCTCGCCCGGGGCGGTGAACGGAACTGTCGGATAGGTGACATCGCCTGCGCTGGAGGGTTCGTCGTTGTCGGACGAACTGCATCCGGCCAGCGCGAGCACGACGGTGAGTGGAATGACGGCAACGGCTGGGCGCGCCAGTTTTCGGGTTCGTGAACTGCTCATGATCCGGCACCGACCTTGGGGCGCTCCGCGGGCCGAGTCTGGCAGTCCTCACCGATGATGGGTGCCATCGTGCAGGTGTATGCCTGAGACTCGTCGGAGACACACCAGATGATTTCCTGGTCGTAGCTTCCGGAGACCGGGTTGTACATCACGGCCTGCATGTCCGGTTCGCCGCAGAAGGCGTTGGAACACGAGGGCGCGCCGCAGCAGTCGTAGTAGGCGATCAGATAGGTCTTGCCGGTATCAGGGTTGGTGCAGCATCCGACCCAGAACTCTGCGCCGGGTTTGCTGCCGGGCGCACAGGTGGTGACACCGCCGCCGTTGCATGCGGCACAGGATGTTCCGTCCATGTTGCACCAGCGCCAGTACTCGCACTCGGCTGGATCCTTGCCGTCGTAGACGGGGACAAGAGGCTCCGGCCCGGGCGCCGGCGCAGGAACTTCGGGCTCCTGGGCGAAGGCGCTGCGAGTCACGGGAAGCGTGCTGATCAGTGCCACCCCTGACACACCCATGGTCCACTTGCCGATCCGACTGATCATCGACCGCCGCGAAACTCGTTCGGAGAGTTTGCGACCCGTTCGGCTGGTGAGCGAGCCACCCTGGCCCGCCATCCATTCGGCCTGGGCCTGAACTGTCGCCTCGTCGACGGGATATCGATTCTCCGTCATGTTGTGCTGTGGGAATTCATTGTCGTCCAACGATTTTCTCCTGATTCGTGAAGAGGATCGAACTGTGCAGGAAGATCAGGCCGCGCTGCCGGATTTCGCCTGGGCATGAAGGTGCTGGAGTGAGGGGGTACCGGATTCGAGCGCATTGAGCAGGCTCTCCACTTGAGCCATGTGATTGCACAGGCCCTTTCCTCGGATCTTGCCGTGCTCGTCGAGAATCACTCCGTAGGGAGTTGTACCCACCTGGTACGCGATGCCGACCTCTCGGGCGTCGATGTAGCTGAGCTCGGAACCGATCCCGCTGCCGGCCAGGAACTCACGGTGCTCTTCGGGTGTTCCGTCGGAGATGATCACCACATCGAGATCGGATTCAGCTCGGGCCATTGCCCTTACGCCGGGAAGAAGACTCTTGCACGTCGAGCAGCTCGGTGCGGTGAACAGCAGGAGTTGCGGCTTGTCGCGGTGACCGCCGACTCCGACGGTTCGTCCCTCCTGGTCGATCAGACCGGCAAACGACGGGCCGACTTGTTCGACCTTGGGCCCGGTATCCATCATGCGGGCGCCGAGCGGTCCGAGACGTACTTGTACGCGGCCGATTTCACGAGCCAGGGCAAGAACCATCAAGAAGAGTACGGCTACGGCGATCACCAGGATCACGGTCGCGACGAGTAGGAAAGTGGTCATCGTAGTAGTCCTGCCTTCGAGTTTTCGGGGCTGTGGGTGTGGTTCACGAGCCGTACCGGGATGCGGTTTCGGCAGTGCGGAGTCGGATGGAGGCACTCGACAGGTAGTCGTCGACCGGGCGTCGCCCTAGATGGACGACCGAACGAATCTGTGCGAGAGCAACTCCAGCCAGAACGAGGAGGAATCCGAAGGTTGCCGCCACGATCTGGACGCCGATCTCGGCTTGATTGGGGGCGACCGACACGGCCACGGATATCACCGCGAGTGTCCCGGCGCGAACGGCGTGGAACCACCCGATATGCGGAATCTTGCCGACACCGAATGCAAAACAACCGCAGTCCAGATCGCGTCGACCGCGTAGGAGATTGATCGTGAGACCCGTGAAGAACGACGCGAACATCACGGCAGCGGCCACAGCTGCGAGTCGATGGACAACGCCGAGAACCAGCAGGGCACCCACGACGGACTCGGCGACGGGGAGGGCGCGAGCGATCGGAACTTCGAGCCGCGCCGGCAGCACTTTATAACCGCGCACCGAACTGAGTACCCCGTCGTGGTCGTTCAGCTTGGGAATGCCGGCGAGCAGTAGTACAAATCCGATGATCGCCGCAGTGGTGGCGCTGACGAAGTCCATGCTTCCTCCGTTCTGTTCGGCAGGGCCGGTGGTGTGTGGGACACATCCTGTACGGGCAGTGCTGCGAACCCGCGTCGACCGCGATACGCCTGGACGAGGTGCAACTGAGAGAGCAGTTTTCGTGTGAGAAGTGGAGAACTAGCAGGTGGAAGCGCGGCTCGTAGGCTTGGGACACCACGGGCCCCTATTAATCCCGCACGATGCTGGGTGGCAAACAAAGTCGGATTCTCACTTGAAAGTTCTGTGCGCGCCATCGTGGAAACTGCGCCGAAACATAAGCGGACTAACTTGACCGAATTCTGACAATTCGCTCGTAGGTTCGGGCCCGGACGCGACGGACGGTGAGACATGGCCGTGAGTGCGGCACTGCGTGCAGCGATCGCGCGAGCGCAGAATGCGGATCAACACAGTGAGCCCGTGTTCTCCCCGCTCCGCGGTCTCGGACGGGGACGTCTGACCCCGATCGACCTGTTGGGACAATCGCTCTCCACGATCGCGCCGGCAACCGGGATGGTGTTCATCGCCCTGTGGATGATCACTTACAGTCCCGGCTACGTCGGGTTGGCTGCGATCGCAGCGACCACTTCGGCCGTGTTTCTCGTTGCGTTCTGCATCACTCAGTTCACGCGGAGACTGGCCGCAGCAGGATCGTTGTACAGCTTCGTCTTTCAGGGCTCCGGTATCCGGGCGACACTGACGGCGGGTGCCGCCTTGGTGCTCGGCTACCTCGGAATCTCGGTATCGGTTTTCTCCCAGGCGGTTCCGAGTCTGCTGGATACCGTCGCCCTTATCGGACTCGACGTGCGAGGGACTGCCGCGACGGTCATCACGACGGTGGCGATTGCCCTTGCCGTCGCGTGGATTGCAGTGCGAGGCGTTCGGTTCGCCACCCGAGCGATCCTCGTTGTCGAGGCTTGCTCGCTGATTCTGATAGTCGTGGTCATGCTGGCGACGCACACCAGCGCGACAACTGCTGTTGCCCTGCCGAACCCGTCGCTGAGCGCTGTGCCGTTTCTCGCCATGCTGACCGTACTGAGCATGGCGGGCTTCGAGAGTTCGGCCTTCTTCGGTCCGGAAGCAAAACGACCACTCATCAGCGTCACGCGCACGGTCCTCATTTCGCCGATCATCTGCGGAGTTCTCTTCGTTTTTGCGGCCTGGGCGGCGATGACCGGTCACGGCGCAACGATCGTCGGAGCGTACTTCGAAGGAACGGCATCCGGAGCCAGCGAGGAAGTGGTTCTGGCGGTCAAGATCGGAATGACGTGTTCCTGGTTCGCGTCGACCGTCGGTTGTGCGCAGGCGGGCTCGCGGTTGCTGTACTCGATGGGGATCGAACGGGTACTGCCGTCGCCGCTTGCCCTTGTGCACCGACGATTTCGTACCCCGTACGTCGCGGTACTTGCGTTCGTCGCGGCAAGCGCGGTGGGAGTATTCGTCTACTCCGATACGGTTCGCGACGACTCCGGATCCTTCGACGGGGTAGTCGAGACAGCGTTGGTCTGCGCTTACACCCTGGTGGCCTTTGCTTCGTGGAAGTTCTTGCGCCGAATCGGCGAACACACGTCACTGACCCGGATATGCACCGTGTCCGTGAGCGCTGCCGGCGCTGGTCTGCTGGTCTACATCGTGCTCGACGGTGCGGTACACGGGATGTGGGCCCTGCCGATCGCAGCTCTTGTTGTCGCTGCGTCGGGGACCGTGTGGAGCGCCTTGCTCCGTAGAGCCAGACCTGAAAGCCTTCTGATGGTGGGCGCCTTCGACAGCGTCGAAACGGCAGACCTGTTGCCCGGTGCCGGCACACTACTGATCGACGGTGACGGGCGAAGACGACTTGTCCCGGATCGCGATACCGCTGAAGGTAACTCGCCGGAGCATGGGTGGTGACCGCGGACCGTGCAACCGCTGGTCCGCGATCAGGCAAAAGGATCGGCGAAGAGACTCACTTCAGCGGGCAACAACCGCGTGCGGTTCAGAAGGCACTCGGGATGCTCGAGGCTGTAGCTCACTTGGGGCCGGGAACGACTGCGAAGGAGATCGCCACGTTTGCAGGCGTCCCTTCTGCTACGGCGTATCGAATGCTCAATCTGCTGGTAGCCGAGGGCTTTCTGGTGCGGGTGCCAGACCTGTCCGGGTTTGCGCTGGGGCGTCGAACTGCCGAGCTCTCACATGCAGCGTCGGCGAGCGGTCCGGCGCCGACCCTGCACGAGCGCGTCGAAGACATGCGGACACACACGAGGTTCGGACTGCACGTCGCGTCATTCGCCGGTGGGCGCTTGAGGTTCGTCGACAAGGATCCGGACCACGAGATCATCGGAATAGCGGCACTGCCGAAGAACCTTCACGCGAATGCGCTGGGGAAGGTGCTGTTGGCGCATGACGAGCGGTTGCTGCCGGGCTTGGACCTACGCCGGGTCACGGAGTTCACGATCGGTGACTTCGATATTTTGTCTGAACAGCTGAGGTCTGTTCGCCGGCAGGGATTTGCGTTCGAGGATCAGGAGTGTCGCCTGGGTCGATCGGCCTTGGCGGTGCCCGTTCGGGATCATGCGGACCAGGTGGCCGGCGGGTTGTGCGTCCAGGGAGCGAGCGGACGAGTGACTGAAGGCGATCGAGAGTTGGTCGGCTTTCTATTCGATTGTGCGCGCCAGCTCACCGGATTGCTCTGACGTCACCCGCGCAGGTGCTGGGGGAGTCCGGCGGTCATCAGAATCACTGACTCGGATGCAGCGGCGACGCGGCTGTTCAGCAGACCGAGCAGATCACGGAACAACCTCCCGGACTTCGTGTCCGGGACCACACCGCTTCCGACTTCGTTGGTGACGGCGACAAGCGGCACCGGACAGGCGGCCCAGGCGTCGGCCAAGACGTCGATATCTGCGTGGACGCCGCTGAGATCTTCTGTGGTCCATGCCTGATGTCGGTCCAGACGCGCGGTCAACCACGTGCCGAGGCAGTCGATCAGGATCGGTGTTGTTGCGCCTGAAAGAATTTCGGCCACCTCGGAGGTCTCTACCGTCGTCCACGTCGACGGCCTCCGCGCGCGATGCGACGCAATTCGTTCGATCCAGTCGGGATCGTCGTCCTGCGGATCCCCGGTGGCGATGTACGTGACGTGCGGGTAGCCGGCAAGCAGGCCCTCCGCGTAAGTGGACTTGCCCGAGCGGGCGCCACCGGTGACGAGAGTTCGATGGCTCTGCCCTACCCCGATCGCGAGCGCAGTTCCATCCGGAACCGCTCGCGCCCCGGGCACGCGAAGTGCCTCCGCGAGTTCGTTTTCGACTGGGTTGTGGTGCCCGAGGTGTACGGCGACCACATCGGTTCGATCGGTGATCGCGTCGCAGTTTCGTAGTCGCGACACCGTCTCCGCGAAACTCGGCAGATCGTGGTGCCCGGTGCCGTGGTCGGTCTTGTAGCCGAAGGTCTCTTCGAGGAAGACGGCGTCGAAACGCGCGTCGGCAAGGGCATCGAAAGCTGATTCGGGCAGAGGCCCGGTGTCGGTGGCCCAGAAGATTCGAGATCCGGATGCGTCGGTGATGTCGTAGAGAAGGGTGGGTACTTCGTGCGCGGCTTCGAGTGTGCGAACCTGATAGGTGCCCAACATGATCGACTGACCGGCCTCGAGCGGCGTGAAGGTCACCGGATCGCCCGGACCCACCCAGTCTCGGCAGAGATCGAGCGCGTCGGGTGGTCCGAGAACCTGTAGCGGTTCGGCGCGAGAGGCCCAGGATCGGAACAGCAACGCCATCGGGCCCAGATGGTCGGGGTGAGAGTGCGTCAGCAGAATGTGTTCGACGTGTGCCAATGTGCGACCGAATCGCGACGCGGCACGCGGTACTTCCGGCCCACAGTCCAACAGGATTCGGTTGTCCAGCAAGGCGGCGGTGTGTCCGCGAACGGTGCCATTCGACAATGCCGCCAGGCAGGAAGCGCAGGTACAGAACGGGTTCGGCCAACCGTCGGCAGCACCGGTGCCGAGCATCACCAATTCCATCAGCGGGTGCCTTCCTGCCGAATCGGAACAACTATGGGACCGCTGGGCCGGTCCAGGATTTCGACCCGGGCGCCATACACGCGGCCGAGGAGGTCTGCCTCCAGCACCGCTGAGGGTGTGCCGTCGGCAACGACGCTGCCCTTGTCCAGCAGCACGATTCGTCGACCGTACTGACCCGCGAGAGTGAGGTCGTGCATCGCGGCGATGACCGTGATGTTGTCGGCTTCACGCAGTTCCTCCACCAAGTCGAGAACCTGCTGCTGGTGACCGATGTCGAGGGCGCTGGTGGGTTCGTCCAGTAGCAGTACCTGTGGTTCTTGAGCCAGCGCCCGAGCCAGGACCACGCGCTGCAATTCGCCGCCGGAAAGTTCGGTGGCTCGTCGATCTGCGAACTCGGTGAGGTCGAGCCTTTCGATCACCGAGGAAATCACCGAACGGTCTGTGGCGGTTTCGGTTCCGAAGCGTCGTAGATACGGAGTACGGCCGAGCGCAACCAGTTCCTTGACCGTCGCGCCCTCGGGTACCACCGGGCGTTGCGGCATCAGCGCGACTACGGCTGACGTGGCCTTGCGGCTGGAATTGCGTGGGCTGAGTCCCCCGACCGAGAGTTCACCGGTGGACGGAATCAATCCAGCGAGGGCGTGCATCAAGGTCGTTTTGCCTGCGCCGTTCGGCCCGACCACGGCAACCCAATCACCGGGTGTCACATCGAGATCGATGCCGTCGACGACGTCCTTGCCGCCGAGGTTGACTCGGAGGCCGCGGCACCGGACTGCGCTGTCGGTCATGCCGAAACCCGACTGCGGCGCAGAACCAGAAGGAAGAACGGAGCGCCGATCATCGCGGTCACAACCCCGATGGGGAGTTCGGCCGGCGCCATGACCGTGCGGGCGGCGACGTCGGTGAGGACGAGAAACGCCGCACCCAGCATGAGTGACAGAGGGAGCAGCAGCCGATGCGACGGGCCGACGACCAGTCGAACCGCATGGGGAACAACGATTCCGACAAAGCCGATGAGCCCACTTGCGCTCACTACTGCGGCTGTTCCCAGTGTTGCGGCGAGCACCAGCACCAGGCGTGATCTGGCGGGATCGACGCCGAGGCTGGCGGCTTCGACGTCACCGACTGCCATCACGTCGAGTACGCGTCGGTGTACCAGGATGACGGCTGATGCCAGCGCGACGTACGGCAGGACAACCAGAACTTCCGACCAACCGTCGGTGGACAGTCCGCCGAGTAGCCAGGAGTAGACCTCGCGCAGTGAATCGTCGAACCGCTGCTGAACAAAAGTCTGCGCTGCATTCGTGAACGCTGCGACAGCGACACCGGCGAGGATGATGACTACCGCGTTCTGCGGCCCGCCAATGCTTCGGCCGAGCGTATAGGTGGCGAACACTGCCAGCACGCCACCGACGAAGGCGGCCATGGGGATTCCGAACATGCCCAGCGCTCCACCCGAAACGATGGCGAGGGTTGCGCCCAGTCCGGCTCCGCTGGAAACGCCGAGGAGATACGGATCCGCCAAGGGATTTCGGAACACGCCCTGGTAGGCGGCGCCGGCCACGGCCAACATTGCTCCGACCAACGCGCCCAGGACTACTCGCGGAAGCCGAATCTGCCAGAGAATCGCCTGCTGTGTCGCGGTGAGACCGGAATCGATGTTGATGCCGGGTATTCCGTCCAGAAGTTCGAGAATGGTCCGATCAGGCGTCAAACCGGCCGGCCCCACCAGAACACCGATCAGCAAGGCAGCGCACAGAATCAGCGCGGCGCCGAGCAGAACGACGGTCCGATGATGGGAGATACCGGCTTTGATCATCGAGTGCTCAGGCCGCGGGAACTTGGGCAACGATGGCCGCGACGGCCTTCACCTGATCGGCGACACGAGGTCCCCAGCGGCTGGAGAGGTCTTCATCGAGCACATGAATCTGGTTGCCGGTAACCGCTTTCATGCCGCTCCACCCGGGCCGAGCGGCGACAGATTCTGCAGTCACTCCGCAGCATTGGGAGTCTGCGAGAAAGATGAGATCGGGATTGGCCTGCACCACGAATTCGGCGGACAGCTGCGGATAGTCGCCCTGCCCCGCGGCGTCGGCGATGCTCTTCATTCCGAACAGCGAGTAGATCTGCCCGACGAAGCTCGAACTCGTGACGGTGTAGAGCGAGGAGTCGAGTTCGTGGAAGTACGTCAGCGGCTTTTGGCGCGCAGGAACACTGGCGACAGCGGCGTCGATGTCCGAGCGCATGGTATCGACAACTTCGGTGCCCTTGTCCTCGTGGCCGGTGGCCTTCGCGACGCGCTCGATCTGGGCGTAGACGTCGTCGATGCTTGTGGCTGCCGGTAGCAGGAGTGTCGGCACCTTCGCCTTTTGCAGTCCGGAGACAAGATCGTTCATGTCATCCGATGCGATCACCAGATCCGGTGCGTAGCCGAGGATGGCTTCGACGTTCGGTTGAAAGCCCGAGAGATCGGTGACCGGGATACCGGCCGGGTAGTCGGACTGATTGTCGACGGCCTTCACCTGGTCGCCCGCGCCGACGGCCCACAGGGTCTCGGTGGCGCTGGGACTGAGTGACACGATCGACTGCGGACGTGACTCGATGGTGATGTCCGTGCCGGAATCCGTGGGACCGGAAACAACAGTCACCGGGAACGAACCGTCCGAGGTGGCTGTCGTTGTGGGTGCGTCGGATGTCGAGCTACTGCAGGCACCGACAAGCAGTGCGGTACTCACCGTCAGCGCTGCAAGTACGGATCTGAATCTACGTGTCGGCCGACTACTCACAGCCACCCCTCCGCTAGTGGACGAGGGTCGCGAGCAGCGCGGCCGCGAGGGGAAGCGCCACGAGCGGTCCTTCGTCCGAGAACCATCGTGTCGCCACGAGGCCGGTGACCTGACTCGTTCGCCTCGAGTAGTGACGGGCGAATTCACAGTTGCGTCGACAGTGCCGGGGTTTCACCGAACTTCACACGAGCAGCGTGGCACCCCGGTGAACCGGGGCATCTGCACTTTACAGGGGTCGTCGGGCTTGACCCGGGAGGTCAAGGCAGGGTAAATATCTATTCCACTAATGAACTAGTGAAAGGGTTCGGATGATCGACTTCCGTATCGACCGCCGATCCGGCATTCCCACATACGTGCAATTGGTCCTTCAGGTGAAGCAGGCGCTCAGGCTCGGTGATCTTCAAGTCGGGGATCGACTGCCCACAGCCAAGGACGTCGTGGGAGCGCTCGCGATCAACCCGAACACAGTCCTGAAGGCCTACAAGGAACTCGAGCGCGACGGACTTGTTGCTCCGCGGCCTGGATTGGGCACGTTCGTCGTCAAGTCCCTGGCCAAGCCCGGTATGGCGGAAAGCTCTGCGCTACGGCGCGAGTTGGCCCGCTGGGTGGCAGATGCCGTGGCCGCTGGACTCGAGCGCACGGACATCGAAGCACTGGTGAGTTTGGAACTCGAGAAGACGTTCATCGAATCGGATCCGTCCGGAAAGCAGGGGGAGACATCATGACTGCGCAAGAATCGGCACTGACGATGCAGGACGTGGACAAGCGCTTCGGTAAGAAGAAGGTGCTCGACGCCTGCACATTCGAGGTCGCGACAGGAAGCGTCACTGCCTTGGTCGGGGTGAACGGCGCTGGTAAGTCCACACTGATGTCCTTGGCTGTCGGGTTGACGATGCCTGACCACGGTTCGATCTCGGTCCTGGGTAGCACGCCGGATCAGGACGGCGTCTGCCCAGGCCTGTCCTACCTCGCTCAGCACAAGCCGCTGTATCCCAAATTCACTGTTGCAGAACTCCTTCGATTCGGTGCATACACCAACGACGAGTGGGATGCGAAGTACGCTCTGGATCTGGTGGAGCGCGCTGGAATTTCTCTCGATGCAAAGTCGAAGACTCTGTCACCAGGTCAACGAACCAGGGTTGCACTGGCTTTGGCGCTCGGGCGCAGGCCGCAACTGCTCCTTCTCGACGAGCCCTTGGCGGATCTTGATCCGGTGGCACGGCGGTCCGTTGCGACCACCCTGCTCGAAGACGTTGCCGAGTACGGCACCACAGTTCTGTTGTCTTCACACATCGTCTCCGAACTGGCAGATGTCTCGGATCGACTTCTCCTGCTGGGCGGTGGAAACGCGAGATTGTCCGGACCGTTGGATGAATTGATCGCTGCCCATTACGTATTGATCGGCGACGGCGATCCTTCGGACGTGGTCGGCGCCGGTGCGGTCATTCATACCGACAAGGGGATGCGGTCGAATTCTCATGTGGTGGAGGGAATCCGTCCGAGCCCTCGGGCCGGCTGGGTGATCGACGACGCAACTCTCGACGACGTGGTGCTCGGGCACCTGAGCGCAGAAACGATGGTGGCGGCATGATCTGGGTTACGTGGCGGCACCACCGGACATCGCTCCTTGTGTCATTGGGATTCATCGCGGCGTTGGCCATAGCAGCGGTTGTCGGGGGAATCGGAACTCGAAGCACCTTGGGGGCTGACGGCCGAGGGACGTACTTCGGCTGTGTCGGGATCGGTTGGGACTGTTGGGCGAATACCACCGTCACCGGTGTGAACACGATCGCCGCTGCCTTACCGGTACTACTCGGGGCACTGGTGGGTGCGACCGTATTCTCCCGTGACATCGACCAGCAAACACATGTTCTCGGTCTGACGCAGTCGGTGAGTCGAGCACGGTGGTTCTGGATGCGAGTCCTTGTTGTCAGCGTTCCGCTGACTGTCGCAGCCGCGATCCTCGGTTTCATTCTCGAGGCCGCTCGCGTCGGGTTCGAGAGTTGGAGCTACGCGCTGAACGTCGGACCTGTCCAGTCGTACGGAATGAGTTCGATGCTCTTCCCTCTGTTCAATTCCAGCGGAATCGTCTTGGGTGCATACACTTTCATGGCATTGGTCGCCGGAGCTGCGGTATCACTGCTGGTGCGATCACCCATCGCCGCGGTGGCCGTCACCTTGGTCGCCGTCGCAGGTTTGATGGTGGGATTTCAGAATCTGGCACGGCCGCACTATGCCGAGCCGACTGTGCTGACACAAGGTATCGACCACGACACTTTCTACGCAACGTACGTCATGGATTCCTCGATGGCGTGGGTAATACGGAGTGGATACACCGATGCCAACGGCAAGCCCGTCGAGATCGACTATCAGGCGTGCACCTCCGATACGGCCGATAGCGAACATGATCAGCGATCCGATGAGAGTGACGTGGATTTCTACGTTCGTCAGAAGGCCTTCTTGGCCCAACTCGAAGCCGAGTATCGTGCGTGTGTGCTCGCGCAGGGAGTGGACCACCACGAAACGTGGTATCACTCGGTCGATCAAGTGAGGCGCTTTCAATTCACGGAAGCTGCACTCGTCCTGATCCTTTCAGGCCTGTTCCTCCTGCCGGCGCTCTGGGGCCTACGACGCCTCAAGCCGTGACTCAGTGGGCGACCGGTGCGACCGTCAGCTGGTTGATGTTTGCGCCGGTCATCGAGCAACCCTTGGTGGGGTAGGCGAGGAAGACCGAGTCGTAGCTGTTGGGTGGGTAAACCCTCAGTCCCGCAACGTCGGTCACGCCGCACTGATCTGCCGGGTAGTTCTCGACGTTCGTAGCTCGCACCAAAGACGTTGCGGCAGACCCAGGGGCAAGGGGGACGAGTGATCCGGATCCGGAGCGGCCGGCGGCAGCGCCCACTTCGTTTCCAGATGCTCCCGTGACGTACGAGACGCCGGGGAAACCGTCGAGCGTGCACGTGCGGCCGCCGGTGTTGGTGAAGACCACCGGAAGCTCCACCGAACCAGCGGCGCCGCTCGGTTGGCCGAGGGTGACGTTCAGTTCCCCGATCGCGCAACCCTCGGGATTGGGTGCCGTCGAGGTTGTGGTTTGGGTGTGATCGGTATGGGTGGTCGAGGGTGCGGCAGTACCGGGCTGGGTCGTCGGCGCAGAGGCGGTCGTCGTTGAGGCGGGTGCCGGTGAACTCTCGGCCGTTCCCGTTTCATCCGAGCCGCAACCGCTGAGAAGGGCGAGAGCAGCGAGTGGAGCCGCCAACAAGCCGACGTTGCGCATGCGGTTCGAATTCATCGCTCTGTACTCCTCAGGCTGGTCGACAACTGGCTCCGGAACATCCGTGTCCGGTATATCCGAGTTTGAAGCCGGATGTGCAGAAACGAATCAGGCTCGCCGGTGATCAGGACCTACTTCCCGGATGGATTGCCGCTGCGGATCTAGCATGAGAAATGACCTGTCCGGATCGCGACCACCGGGAGTAGCGCATGTTCACCTTCACCAGCGACGACGGAGTGGTCATTCATGTCCACGAATGGCTCACCGATCAGGAACCTCGAGGGGTTGTTCAACTCGCGCACGGTATGGGTGAGCACGCAAAACGCTACGCACACGTTGCCGAAGCCCTGAATGCTCGCGGTTTTCACGTCTACGCGGCTGACCACCGCGGCCACGGTGAGAGCATGCACGCCGGCCCAGGCAACATCGGCGACGACGGCTGGAACCGCTTGGTGGCAGACATGGTGACCCTCACGGGCATCATCCGCGACAAACACCCCGGCCTGCCCGTCGTACTGCTCAGCCACAGCCTCGGGTCGTTCGCTTCGCAGCAGTACATCCTCGATCATTCGCACCTCATCGACGCCGTCGCACTGTCGGGGACCACCGCGGTCGATCAACTGATCGAGAGCCTCGTCAACGACGGCCCGGACGTTCTCGCCCAGTTCAACGCGGAATTCGAACCGGCCCGTACTCCGCACGACTGGCTCAGCCGTGACGAAGCGCAGGTGGATTTGTACATCAACGATCCACTGTGCGGTTTCAGCCTGGACGACGCCGGCATGGGCGGACTTATCGCAGCTGGGCCGAGGTTCGTCGACGTCGAGGGCGTGCGACAAGACCTTCCGATCCTGGTCTTCGTCGGCACCTCGGATCCTCTCAACGCCGCGCTGAGCCGTACCGACGTCGCAGTCGAACGGTACAACTCGGCGGGGATCGAAGACGTCACCTATTACACCTATCCGGGCGCCAGGCACGAGATCTTCAACGAGACCAACCGCGACGACGTCATCAATGATCTGACGACGTGGATGGACCGCGTACTCGAAGCGTGACCGCCTCACCGGAAGGGGAACACGATGTCCACAGTTCCGGCCGCACGACCCGATCCAGACCCGCGAGATGTCAAGCGCTGGAGACGATACCTCGCCGACGAACAAGCCGAGGCCGCCGTCTACCGCGACCTCGCGGGTAGGCGCAGCGGCGAGGAGCGCGAAATCCTTCTCGCCCTGGCCGATGCGGAGGGTCGACACGAGGCGCACTGGCGAGCGCTACTCGGCGATCACGTCGGCAAACCACTTCGCGGTGATATCCGCACTCGGATACTGGGCTTTCTGGCCAGACGCTTCGGCTCTGTCTTCGTGCTCGCTCTTGCCCAGCGCGCGGAGACACGATCCCCCTATCCGAACGACGCCGACGCGACCGCATCGATGGGCGCGGACGAGAAGATCCACGAAGAAGTGGTGCGGGCCTTGGCCACCCGGGGCCGCAACAGACTTTCGGGGACATTTCGTGCCGCCGTTTTCGGGGCCAACGACGGCCTGGTCAGCAATCTCGCTCTCGTACTCGGCATCAGCGGTAGCGGCGTCTCCAACCAGATCGTTCTGATCACCGGCATGGCCGGGCTTCTGGCCGGTGCCCTGTCGATGGGCGCCGGCGAGTACGTTTCAGTCCGCTCTCAGCGAGAGTTGTTGGAAGCGTCCAATCCTGGTCCCGCGGCCAGCGAAGCTGTCGGCCTGCTCGACGTCGACGCGAACGAATTGGCCCTGGTCTACCGGGCCCGCGGCATGTCCGCCGAGGAAGCGGACCAGCGCGCCGCCGAGGTCCTCGCGAACAGCACCTTCGGCGCCGCTGACGTTGTCGACGACCATGAAGCCGTCGGCACCGGGTTGGGTGCAGCGGCGGCAAGTTTCTGCTTCTTCGCCTCGGGCGCAGTCATTCCGGTGCTGCCGTATCTGTTCGGCCTGGAAGGCATGACAGCCCTGATCGTCGCGTCCGTTCTCGTGGGTATCGCGTTGCTGACCACCGGCGTTGTGGTCGGGTTGCTGTCGGGCGGACCGCCGTTCAAGCGGGCCCTACGCCAACTTGCGATCGGCTACGGCGCTGCCGGCGCGACGTATCTGCTCGGCATGTTGTTCGGGACTTCGCTCTGAGTGACGGGTCACGCGCGTAGGGCGGGATCACGGTGAGCCGGATCGATCCGGACCGGAATTTGGCACACCACGGCCTCGGTGTGTTTGCGCAGTGCATGAGCGATCTCATCGGTCCGTTGACTCGGGAGGAACCGGTGCCATCTGGTCGCCGGGTCGATGGTGGCGACGACAACAAATGTTTCTCGGTGGGGGAAGTGCGTACGGACGTATCGAGCGAGAGTGTTCCCCACCGAATTCTCGGTGTCCTCGATGACGATCAAACGCGAATTCGGATGTCGGGCTTGCCATCGGCGGGTGAAGTCCGCCGTCGATTCGTGGGCAAGGCAGACTCGAATTGCGATGGGCTGCGAAGACATCGCTGTTGCTGCGGCCATCGCGCGGGTGGAGAGTGACGTAACTTCGGATACGGGCACGAGCACCGCTGGTTTGTATCCGATTGACGGAGAATCGCTCTCACTCTGAACGGTCAGCCGTGTACCGATATGCGTGTATGCGCCCCGGATGCGTTCCATACCGAGGACGAGCGCAGGGAGGGCGAGAGCGATCAGCCAGGCTCCCTCGGTGAACTTCATGGCAGTGGTCACCACTGCTGCGATCGAGGTCAACAAAGCGCCGAAACCGTTGAGCGCCAATCGCCATTCCCAGCCAGGTGTCCGTTCAGTGAGCCAGTGGCGCACCATGCCGAACTGCGCGAGCGTGAATCCGATGAACACACCGATGGCGAACAGCGGCACCAAGGTGTTCATGTTTCCGCCCGATCCGACTAGCAGGAGAGCGCCGACGCCGCCGAGCGACAAGACGCCGTACGTGAAGACGTCGCGCGTCGACTTTCGGCTGAAGCGGTGTGGGAGCACGTTGTCGTCGGCGAGGATTCGCATCAGATTGGGGAGTCCGCCGTACGAGGTGTTGGCGGCCAACGCCAGCAGAATCACTGTGGCGAATTGGACGACGTAGTAGCCCACACCATTTCCGAGGGCAGCAGAAGTGAGCTGCGACAGGACTGTTGTTCCAGGGACCGGGGCCAGCGAGAACTTCTCGATCAACACAGCGAGTCCGATCAGCATGGTGCCCAACAGAATTCCCAAAGCAACTTCGGCACGCTGAGCGCTACGCACGCGAGGCTTCTTGAAACTGGGTACCGCATTGGCGATCGCTTCGACCCCGGTCAATGCGGCGCAACCACTCGAAAATGCTTTGAGCAGAAGGAGGATGCCGATCGTGTGTGCGTTGTCGGCGAGGAAGGGAGCCGGGGCGGCGGCAGGGTTCTCCCGTAGCAGTCCGGCGCCGATCACAGTGAAGATACTGACGACAAAGATCACGGTGGGAAGCATGAACACTCGCGCGGAATCTGCGATGCCCCGCAGATTCAATGCCGTGATTCCGCCCAGAATCGCCAGCGCAATCCAGACCGTGTAGGGAAGAAGTGCGGGGAAGGCCGATGTCAGAGCCGCGACACCGGCTGCGATCGACACCGCGACGTTGAGGGTGTAGTCGACGATCAACGATGCGGCAGCGGTCAAACTGGCGCGCGGGCTCAGATGCTTCTTTGCGACGGCGTAGGCGCCGCCGCCTTCGGGAAATGCGGCGATCACCTGGCGATACGACGCCACCAGGACCACAAGCAGCACGGCGATGGCGATCGTCACCGGCACGGTGAACCCGATCCCTGCGCCGCCGGCGAGGGCCAACACCAACACGATGGCTTCTGGCCCGTACGACACCGAGGCCATCGCGTCGAGCGAAAGCCCCGCCAGTCCGGTTGCGACGGAGAGCTTCTGATTCTCTGGCCCACGGGCCGGGCGGGTCGTCGATGATATGACTCCACGGTGTCCGAGTATCACTGCATGTCTCACCGAGTCAGTATCGATACTCCCCGTTGAGCTGAGACCGATCTTGACGATGCCTTGACGCGATGGCCCGCAAATCTGTACGAGTTCACAACGGCGGTTCGAGTCGCGGGAAGCCTTGTGACAGCTGATCAATCCAGCGGGCGCGCGTGGCGAGAACGTCGCGGTTCCGAGACTCCGATTGGGCGGCGACGTACGAAAGTAACTCGTGAAGTCGCCCAAGAACGAGCGGTGAGTTCGATGCAGAGGCGATGACGTCGTCGAGTCCGATTCGTACGACGGTCGCGAAGTCGGGCAACGGGATCACCACACGCAGATCTCCACGCTCATCGAGGGCCCGGATCGAATCTGCGCGTGCGGAGGACATCCGAGAGAGGAGGTCCTCGATTTCGTCGAGAGCTTGGACTGCCGTCGCAGGATCGTTGATCGCGGGTGAGAGCGCTCTGAGTGCGATGTCAGCCAACAACCGAAGCGCGAGAAGAGGGTCCTGGGTGAAGGTTCGCTCACTCCCACTGATCAAAGCGTCGAGGATTGCGTCGGTGGGCATGGGTGCGCCGTAGACGTCGGCGAGCGGAAGTCCCTCTCGCAGTGTACTTCCCGGTGGAACTCGGAATACCACGACGGATCGGCAGGTCCGAGCGTTCTGCAGCAGATCTTCGACGAGGATCTGCTGCAGAACGGCGGGCGGCCGGCGCCAGTTGATCGTCGTGATCATCGGAAGGGGTGGTAGTGGGGGCGACTCCCGATCGGCGTCGGGATACACCGCGTTGATGACTGCTCGCCCACGACTCGAGATCGAGGCCAGTACAGGAGCCAATTGAATGGCCGAGAAGGCGCGCAGTTGGAGCAGTCTGATCAGCGTCAGCGTGGCCAAGAGTGCCAGCACTGCGAGGCTGGGCACGATCACGGACACGTCCGTTTCGTTGCTGATGGCGAGCGCCGCCGTGATGTCGAAAACCGACTGGCCTATTGCAAAAGCAAACGTCCGCCACACGATGGGGTCGTCGCGGAATAGCAACAGGCGAGGAGTGAAGGTGGTCGCGGCCCATTGGACGACAAGAAACAGGAGCGAGAAGATCACCGCGACAACGCCCAGTAATCCCAGACCGAGGGCAACGAGCATCTCGCTGACCTGACGGGCGGGGATCGTTGGGCCGCTGCGGATGGACGGCATCGTCAGTCCGGCAGCCAGTCCTATGACGACGCACAGGATCTGGGTCAGGCCCGCACGCACACGGCGCCGGGGGACGAGAAAGGCATGCCCGATCGGGGTGGGAGCGAAACGTCCGGGCTGATCCACACTTCAAGCCTCCACGCTGCGGCGATGGTGCGCCTTCACCCGAAACGGATGATGTCGACGCCGTCGTGATCCTGAAACGCTTGAAGGAGCCATGCGAGAGACAGAAGGCGAGACGTCATGACGGATCCGACAGGCCAGAGTCGCGCTGTACTACCGATCCCGGATCGACAACATCTTGGTCTGGTGACGTACGACGCGAAGGATCCGGACACCGAGTTTCCGCCGATCACTCCGCTACTGCCACCAGCCGGGGCACCCAATGTTCTGGTGGTCCTGTTGGACGACGTGGGGTACGGGGCGAGTAGTGCTTTCGGCGGACCAGCGGATACTCCGACTGCTGAGCGACTGCAAGGTGGCGGGCTCACGTACACGCGGTTTCACACGACGGCACTGTGCGCACCGACCCGCGCCGCTCTTCTGAGCGGGCGCAACCATCATTCGGTCGGCATGGGATCGATCACCGAAACTGCGACCTCAGCTCCCGGCCTGTCCGGTCTGCGTCCGAATACCAAAGCCGCACTGCCGATGACGTTGAAACTCAACGGATACTCGACGGCGCAGTTCGGCAAGTGTCACGAGGTTCCGCCGTGGCAAACATCCCCGGTGGGACCGTTCACGTCGTGGCCGACGGGAGAAGGCGGGTTCGAGCACTTCTACGGATTCATCGGCGGGGAGAACAACCAGTATTACCCGGCTCTGTACGAGGGCGTCGCGCCTGTCGAGCCGGACAAGACACCGGAGGAGGGTTACCACCTCACCGAGGACCTTGCCGATCACGCGATCGACTGGGTTCGCATGCAGAAGTCCTTGGCCCCGGACAAGCCGTTCTTCGTCTATTTCGCTCCCGGCGCTACACATGCGCCGCACCATGTTCCGAAGGAGTGGGCCGACAAGTACGAGGGCCGGTTCGCAGGAGGCTGGGACGCTCAACGCGAGTCGATTCTCGAGCAGCAGAAGCAGCGGGGAGTCGTTCCCGCGGATGCGGTTCTCACCCCGCGCCCTGAGGCCATTCCGGCGTGGGAGGACATGAGTGAGGAATTGAAGCCTGTCCTCGAACGCCAAATGGAAGTCTATGCAGGATTTCTCGAACACACCGACTTTCATGTCGGCCGGCTTGTCGATGCGATCGAAGAACTCGGAGCTCTCGACAACACCCTCGTGTACTACATCATCGGAGACAACGGAGCGTCCGCAGAGGGGACGATCAACGGAGCCTTCAACGAGATGGCCAACTTCAACGGACTTGCCGCCATCGAGACGCCCGAGTTCATGGCGGAAGTGAAAGACAAGTTCGGCACCAAGGACGCGTACAACCACTACTCCGTGGGGTGGGCGTGGGCAATGTGTACGCCGTATCAGTGGACGAAACAGGTTGCGTCGCATTGGGGTGGCACTCGCAACGGGACGATCGTGCACTGGCCGGAAGGGATTCGGACCAAGGGTGAGACGCGGTCGCAGTTCACCCACGTCATCGACGTTGCACCGACGATCCTCGAAGCCGCGAAACTACCGGAACCGACTTTTGTCAACGGCGTCCAGCAATCGCCCGTCGAGGGGACCAGCATGGTCTACACCTTCGACGACGCCGAAGCCCCGGAACGTCACGATCTGCAGTACTTCGAGATGGCCGGCAATCGCGGTATCTATTACAAGGGTTGGAGTGCGGTCACCAGGCACAGCACTCCGTGGCTGTTCGCGGAGGTACTCCCCGCTCTCGACGACGACGTCTGGGAGCTCTACGACGGGTCGCAGGATTGGACGCAGTCGAGAGACTTGGCGGCCGAGATGCCTGAGAAACTGGCTGCACTGCAACGCTTGTGGTTGATCGAGGCGGTCAAGTACAACGTGCTCCCCATCGACGACCGACGATTCGAGAGGTTCAACCCTCACATCGCGGGGCGCCCGCAGTTGGTGACCGGGAACAGACAGGTTCTGTTTCCCGGAATGAAGCGACTGAGTGAGCACAGCGTGCTGAGCATCAAGAACCGATCGTTCAGTGTCACTGCAGCTGTCGACGTCGCGGATGGCATCACGGCAAACGGTGTGATGATCGCGCAGGGAGGCAGGTTCGGGGGCTGGGCACTCTACGCGCGGGAAGGTCGCGCCAAATTCGTCTACAACCTGCTCGGCATGACCGAGTTCGTCATCGGATCCGACGTTGACATTCCGGCAGGATCACATCAGATCAGGGCTGAGTTCGCCTACGACGGAGGTGGTCTCGCGAGAGGCGGCGGGGTCACGATCTATCACGACGGTCGCGAAGTGGGCTCGGGTCGCGTCGAGCAGACACAACCGATGGTCTTTTCCGCCGACGAGACTACCGACATCGGTGACGACTACGGCATGCCTGTCAGTGTTGATTACAGTGGCGCAACCACATTCAATGGCCGTATCGACGTCGTGCAGATCGATGTCGGTGACGACGACCATACCCACCTGATCGATCCGGAGGAGGTGGCGCGAGTGGCGGTGTCCAGACAGTGATTCCACCGACAAGAACAGCAGTCGCCATCTCCTGAGGGAGGATCGCAATGCCGACCGTCATCCGCACTGTTCACGATCTGGTTCGCCACGCGCGCGGACCGACGCACCACCACCACCACCATCAATCCGTGCATGAGGCGCGGCGAATGCGTGCCCACCACATCCTGGTCACGCATTCGCTCGCCTGATTTCGGGGCTACAGGTCGCGTGCCAATGCTCGTCCGGCTGCGCGGCCCGAGAAGATGCAGCCACCGAGGAAGGTCCCTTCGAGTGCGCTGTAACCGTGGACTCCGCCGCCGCCGAAGCCTGCGACCTCACCGGCCGCGTACAGGCCGTCGAAGACACTGCCGTCGGCCTTGATAACCTGCGAATCCAGATTGGTCTCCAAGCCGCCGAGTGTCTTGCGAGTGAGCAGGTGCAACCGGACCGCGATCAGTGGTCCGTTCTTGGGATCCAGGATCTTGTGCGGCGCAACGACGCGCACGATTTTATCTGCCAACAGATTACGTGCACCGTGGATGGCGGTGACTTGGAAGTCCTTGCTGTACTTGTTGTCGACTTCGCGGTCGCGGGCGATCATCTCGCGCTCGATGTCCTCGTAGTCCAGGAGCGGTTGGTCGGTGAGAGCGTTCATGCCGTCGACCAGATCGCGAAGGTTGTTACGCACAACGAAGTCGGCGCCCTTCTGCTTGAATGCTTCGACCGGTCCCGGCGCGCCCTTCTTGATTCGTTCGAGGAGGAGCTTGAAGTCGCGATTGGTGAAGTCAGGGTTCTGTTCCGATCCCGAGAGTGCGAACTCCTTCTCGATGATCTTCTGGTCGAGGATGAACCACGTGTACTCGTGACCGCTGTCCAGGATGTACTTGAAGGTCCCCATCGTGTCGAAGCCCGGGAAGTTGGGGACCGGCAGACGCTTGCCGGTGGCGTCGAACCACATCGAGGACGGTCCGGGGATGATGCGGATTCCGTGGTTCGGCCAGATCGGATTCCAGTTCTGGATGCCTTCGGTGTAGTGCCACATGCGGTCTCGGTTGACGATGTTTCCGCCCGCGGATTCGGTGATTTCGAGCATCCGCCCGTCGACGTGCGCCGGTACTCCCGTCAGCATGTGCTTCGGAGCCGTGCCGAGTCGCTCCGGCCAATTCTTCTTCACCAGTTCGTAGTTGCCGCCGATACCGCCGGAGGTCACCACGACGGCCTGTGCGGCGAACTCGAACTCGCCGACGGGAGTGCGTGAGCTCTTCACGCCGCGCAGATCACTGGAAGGTTCGAGGACGGTTCCTCGTACACCGGTGACCGCGCCGTCGGTGACCACCAACTGATCCACCTGGTGGCGGTGCTTGAACGTGACCAGCCCGCGTTTCTGCGCGGCGATGACCTTGGTCAGAAAAACGTCGACGACACCTGGTCCCGTTCCCCAGGTGAGGTGGAAGCGCGGAACCGAATTGCCGTGTCCGAGAGCCATTCCGCGTCCGCGTTCGGCCCAGCCGACGTTGGGCATCAGGCGAAGGCCCAGATCGTGCAGGTACTGACGCTTGTCTCCGGCTGCGAACTCGACGTATGCCTTGGCCCACTGACGCGGCCAGTGATCTTCGCGGTCGCGGTCGAATGCGGCAGTGCCCATCCAGTCCTGCATGGCTAACTCGAGGGAGTCCTTGATGCCGAGTCGGCGTTGTTCGGGGCTGTTCACGAGGAAGAGTCCGCCGAGAGACCAGAATGCCTGCGCACCGAGGTTGGCAGCGTTCTCCTGTTCCACGACAAGGACTTTGCGGCCGGCGCGCGTCAGTTCGTAGGTGGCGACCAGTCCCGCGAGCCCTGCCCCGACAACGATGACGTCAGCTTGTTCGCTCACGACAGCTCCTCTTCCGATTGGTTGTTCTGGATTATTTCGCTGTAGGACAGCAGAATTCGAGTGAAGATATCGCGGCGCAACGCGAAGGCCGCGTTGGTGTCGGTATCGACGAGGCACTGCACGCTGGTGCCGTCGTGTACGGCGACCAGCGCCCGTCCCAACGACGTCGGGTCACCGACGATTTTTCGCCCGACATCGCTGAGTGCGGCCTCCACGATGGGAAGCAGCGTTCGAAGGATTGCGTCTTCGCGATCGGCGAGGGCTTTGCGAAGTGCCGGGTTGCGGAGTGCGTGGGCAGTGAACTCGGCGTTGATTCGGTACCACTGCGGGTCGACCGGAACCACCGCCACGATCCGGGCCACGGCGGCATGGATGTCGACGGTGTTCCCGGCGGTGATCGATTCCGTCGCCACCCTCAGGTCGGCGAGCATCGCTGCAGATCGCTGCTCCCACATCGCGAAGAACAATTCGTCGAGTGAGTCGAAGTTGGAGTAGAACGCGCCCCGGGAGTATCCGCCGCGTTCGCAGATCTGCTCGACGGTGGCGTGTCCGAACCCGGCTGCGGAGAAGACGTCCGCGGCCGCATCCAGGAGGCGCTGCCGGGTCTGACCACGGCGTTTGGTGACACGCTTGGCCGGCGAGTTGTCCGTTCCAGTCGTCATCGGTGCCTCCGTCGGGATGGAACCCAAACGATACACCGATGTATCCGATGCGTGGGCGTATCTCGATCGGTATCTACTTGTCCGGTATTTCTGTGGATATCTAGCAAATATGCAAGAGATGGAGATATTTAGATGTCATCCACTACAGGTACAGATCACGCTTCCTGATCGCCGCAGTGGCGACGACGCTGATCGCCGAGGTGGCCACCAGATATCCACAGGCCAGCCACGGTGAACCGCCGGTGGCGCCGATCAGTGCAGTAAGGATCAGGGGAGTGACGCCGGAGGCGTAGATACCCGAGAACTGGTAGACGACCGACAACCCGGTGTATCGGATTTCGGTGGGGTACAGGCTCGCGTAGAGCGTTCCCTGGGCTCCGTAGAACAAGGCGTGAATCACTCCGAAGACCACGATCATCGCGAGTCCGAAGAGCAGAAGGTTTTCGGTCCCGAACAGTGCGAAAGCGGGGAAGATCGCGAGTCCGTACGCGGCGATGCCCACGATGTAGACCCGTTGCGGACCGAACCGATCAGTGAGCAGGCCGGAGAACGGCAGCAAGATCGCCATGACAACTGCTGCGACAGTGACCACGAGGAGTACGGGGACCTTTTCGAAATGCAGAGTCTTGGTTGCATAGGTGATTGCAAAGACGCCCCAGGTGTTGAAGGCGGCGCCCTCGCCCCAGCGAGACAGCATGCCCAGTACGGTGTTTCGTGCAACCCTTCCGTGGAAGACTTCCTTGAGCGGTGCGGAGGAGCGTTGTTCGAGGTCGCGAACCGCCTGAAATGCCGGCGTCTCGTCGACCTTCAATCGGACCACCAACCCAACGATCACGAGCACCAAGCTCAGAACGAAGGCTATGCGCCAGCCGAAACGGAGAAACTGTTCGTCGTCGAAGACCGTTTGAAGTAGCGCGAACATTCCTGTGCCCAAGGCCAACCCGAGAGCCAGCCCGATCTGCGGGATGCTGCCGAACAAGCCGCGCTTCTTCTCCGGACTGTGTTCCACCGCCAGAAGAACAGCTCCGGCCCACTCACCACCGAGTGCAAATCCCTGCAGGATTCGAAGCAGCAGAAGCAGAATCGGTGCCACGACGCCGATTTGAGCGGCCGTCGGAAGAACGCCCATGAGCGCCGTCGCGATACCCATGATGAACATCGTGAGAGCAAGCGTTTTCTTGCGCCCGATGCGATCGCCGATGTGACCGAACACCACTCCGCCGATCGGGCGAACGAGAAAGCCGACCGCGAAGGTCGCAAAAGAGAGCATGGTCCCGACAAAGGAACTCTGGTTCGGGAAGAACAGTTGGTTGAAGACGAGGCTCGCGGCGGTCGCGTAGAGGAAGAAGTCGTACCACTCGACCGTCGTGCCGAGCAGGCTTGCGGCGACGACGGTTCTCAGCCTGGAACGTCGCTCATCGTCGGTTTCGTTCGAGAACGGTGAATTGTGCTCGACTTCGGCAAACGTAGTCATCGGAGCCCCCGGGTAGCGGTGCAAATTCACGAACGTATCGCCGGGACTGAAAGTGGGCACCCATAGAGATCAGGGTGATTTCAACCCTGTTCTTCGAGGTGGAGTGTGGATGTAATGACAGAAGAGTTCTGCCTGTTCGTCGACGAAAGGAATCCCCGTGTCACTGCGCTTCCACTGGTTCTTGCCTACTTATGGTGATTCTCGGAATCTGATGGCGGGTGGGCACGGTAGCTCGATGTCCGGTGATCGTCCGGCGACGCTGAAGTACCTCAATCAGATCGGTGCGGCCGCAGAGACGAACGGCTTCGAAGCAGTCCTCACGCCCACGGGCGCGTGGTGCGAAGACGCATGGCTGACGACGGCGATGATGGTCGAGACCACCGAGACGCTCAAGTTTCTGGTTGCTCTGCGCCCGGGATTGCTCAGCCCCACGTTGGCTGCCCAGATGGCCGCGACCTTCCAGTGGCAGTCGGGCGGTCGCCTGCTGCTCAACGTCGTGACCGGTGGAGAGGACCACGAGCAGCGCACGTTCGGTGACTTCCTCGACAAGAACCAGCGGTACGCACGCTGCGGCGAGTTCCTCGACGTGATCCGCCAGCTGTGGTCCGGTAACGGTCCCGTTGATTTTTCCGGCGAGTACGTCAACGTGGAAAAAGCTACGCTGCAGCGTATTCCGGATCCGGTACCGCCCATCTTCTTCGGCGGATCCTCGCCGGCAGCCGGAACCGTCGCTTCGCGTTACGCGGACACCTACCTCACCTGGGGTGAGACGCCGTCCGCCGTCGCAGCCAAGATCGCCTGGATCCGCGACCTCGCGGAAGTTCAAGGACGCCACCTCGATTACGGAATCCGTCTGCACGTCATCAGCCGGGACACCTCGGAACAGGCGTGGGCAGAAGCGGATCGGCTGCTCAGTGCGCTCGACCCGGCGACCGTCGAGCAGGCTCAGGCGAGTCTTGCGCGATCCGGCTCCGAAGGTCAGCGTCGGATGCTCGAATTGCACGGCGGCGGTTCGGCTTACAAGGAGGGTGTCGGAGCGAGGTCGCTGGAAATTGCGCCGAACCTGTGGACCGGCGTCGGATTGGTCCGAGGGGGAGCGGGTACCGCATTGGTCGGTTCGCACCAAGAAGTGGCCGATCGGATTGCCGAGTACGCGGCGATCGGCCTGGATCACTTCGTACTGTCGGGTTATCCGCATCTCGAAGAGGCGTATCAGTTCGGTGAGGGCGTGCGTCCGATCCTCGAAAAGCGTGGATTGGTCGCACCGCTCGGATCGGCAGGCGGACCGGTGCGTACGCCCTTTGTCTCCAGCGGGAATTGAGTCGAACAGCAACATTTTCGAGAAGGGGACGTTTGTCCCGATTTTTCGGTCATGACCTCCCGGCGGAACCATTGGACCATTTCGGGCGCTAGATCCGATCTAGGCTGCGCACTGTTGCCGAACTCAAGGCGCAGTACGAAAGGATCCTCGATGAAGCTGGGCACGAGTGGAGTACGTCGCGTAGTGGGGACCGTGGCGGTTGCCGCTGCCACCGCGGCCGGCGTAGCGATGGTCAATCCTGCAACTGCGTCGGCCGAGGTGCTCCCGCCGGTTGTCTCGTACAAGGTGACCGGAAACGATCTGGCACTGACGATCACGAACAACAACTCGGGCATTGCCTCGCTGTGCCAGGCATTCGTCGTCAATGCCGCGGATTCTGCTGCTGTGCTTGACGATCCGCTGAAACTGCTCGACCCGAATCTTGTCGTGTACCCCAAGATCACCGATTCGAACTCGCTGTTTGCCGTGGGCAAGGGGCAGACGGTCACCAATACCGTGACCGATGTTCCGGACGGAACTTACGCAGTGCTCGGTGCCTGCTCCGATCTTTTCGATCTCGAGACGTTGGGCAAGCCAGTTCCCGGTGTGCCGAGTCTCGTTGTCATCGGTGGACCATTCAGCGGTATCAATACCGGAAGCCTGAGCGACCTGTTCGGCAGCGGCAGCCTCGAAGGACTTTTCGGGTAGCTCAGCGTCTGTCTCCCCAAATTTCCGACTGAGCGGTCTATTCTTCAGGCATCTGGTGATGTGACCGACTTGCCTGGAGGTTCGGAAATGCGAAGTCGTGGATTCATACGAGCTTGCGGAAGCATCGCTGCGGCGTCGGCCGCCGTCGTGGGACTGGTTGTGATGTCTCCGGCGACGGCGTCGGCAGCACCGGCGATTCTCCCGCCGCCGGTGTCGGTGAGCGCAGCGGACAATGCGATCACCTTCACCATCACCAATCCGAATCCGCGGTTCAGCTTCATCAACTGCACGGTGGCGATCCTCAATGCCAGGGATGTCCCCGACGTGATTCGTGATCCGGCAAAACTGCTCCAGCCTGGCGTGCTGGTGTATCCGACCGTCAGCAACATCCTCGATCTGTTTGCAGTCTCGCCTGGCCAGACGATCACCCGGACGGTCGGTAATCTGCCCGCTGGGGTCTACGCCGTCGCGGGAGCGTGCGTTCGACTCCTCGATCCCACCAATCCGACTATTGCCATTCCGCAGGCCGTCGTGGTCGGCGGCTGGTTCGAGGGCGCCGGAACCGGAAGTCTCTCAGGTTCTTTGGAGGACCTGGGATACAACACGGTCCAGGACTTGATCGACGCGTGGAATCGAATCAGCTCGGGTAGCAGTAGCGGCAGTTTCCAGTTCGACTACCAAGGTGGCTCGGACTTCGAGGTGGTCGGTCCGACGTCGTAGTCGGTACAGATCACTTGCGCGCGCGGTGGCGTCGCACCGCATCGCGATTCGCACACGTGGGGGAGCAGTACCGCTGATTGCCGTTGCGTGAGGTGTCCGCGTAGATGTTGGTGCACTCGTCCAGGGTGCACCGACCCAATCTGTGCATTCCGCGGCCGACGAGGTGCAGCGCCGTGCCTACCGAGAAGAGGGCCTTGAGGACCTCGGCGAGCGACTGTTGCGGATCGCGATAGTGCAGATGCCATCCGTCGTTGGCGTGGTTGGTCATGCGCGGATATGCCGACGCTTGCTCGAGCATGACGTTCACCAACTCGGCGCGAGCGGCCTCGTCTGTGACGTCGACGATCTTCGACCACTCGATCAGAAGATCGAGGGTCTCGTCGAGATCTTTCTCGGCGATGGGGAAATCGAGAATGATGCCCGCGTCGACGCAGCGTTCGACCAGCTCGGCCAAGGATGTGGGGTTTCGATTGGCCAGGTCGGCTGCCAACGTCACCGCATATTCACCGTAAGGGTTGAGATGCACAATGCCATTACATCATGCTCGTCGTATGAAGAAAACAGAGTTGGCGCCGATAAGTTGCATCCACCGCTGGGAGGCCGAATCTCGGCATCGGACCAGCGAGGGGACAGTCACTTACCTCCGCTGCCATTGCGGGTCGTGGCAGACCTTGCTCGCCGAATGGGTGTCGGGCGGTGCAGGCTCGGCCGTCGCCGCGCCGATCAAGGTCAGGTCCAGGTAATGGCCAGCTAATCGTTCCGTTTTGCCTCGGGCTGCATGGAACGTGTTCTAGATTCAGGGTTGTATGCCTCGATATCGCGGCGCAGACTCTGAAAGGGAAGACGATGCAGTTCAACCTCGCTGATGTATTCGAAACCGTCGCCAGCTCGGTACCTGATCGCGTCGCCTTGACTTACGAGGGAGAGAACTTCTCCTACGCTGAGTTGGACGCGGAGGCCAATCGAACCGCCAACCTGCTCGCGCAAGCCGGTATCTCGCGTGGTGACCACGTGGCTCTGTTCCTGAAGAACAGCGTTGAACATGTCACGTCGATCCTCGGGTTGATCAAGATCCGCGCGGTCCCGATCAACGTGAACTACCGGTACACGCCCGCCGAACTGGAATACATCTTCACCAACTCCGACTCGGTCGCGGTGGTCGTGGAACTGCCCGAACATCAGCGCGTCCTTGCTTCCCTCTTCAGTGCATGCCCGAAGGTGAAGACGGTGATCGTGATCGGCGAGATCGAGGCCGAACTGGTCGCTGCTGCGAATGAGCACGAAGTTTCCGTGGTTTCCTTCGCCGACGCTCGTGAACAGTCGCCAGTGGGGGAGTTCGACTCTCGTTCGGGCGACGACGTGTACCTGCTCTACACCGGCGGGACGACCGGATACCCGAAGGGCGTCATGTGGCGTCACGACGACTTCTTCCGTAAGCCGCTCTCCGGCGGAAATCCGTACGGAGAGGGAGCGCGGCAGGACCTCGCCGAGATCGCCAGTGCTGCAAAGGAATTTCCGGAGCTCTCGTTCCTCATTGCCGCCCCTCTGATGCATGGCGCCGCGTTGTACTCGCTGTTCACCTTCCTCACCCTCGGTGCGCGGGTTGTTCTACGACGAGAATTCGACCCGGCGAAGGTCGTCGAAGCGATCGAGAAGGACTCGGTGCAGGTGATCTTGATCGTCGGTGACGGTATGGGGCTGCCGTTGGTCGACGAGATGGAACGACGCAAAGACGAGGTTGATTTCAGCACCCTGTTCTCGATCACCTCGGGTGGCGCGATCTGGTCCACCAGCGTCAGGGACCGCATGCTGGCGGTGAAGCCGGACCTGCTGTTGCGGGACAACTTCGGAGCCTCGGAGTCAGGTAACGACGGCGCCTTCGCCATCGACGAGGCAGGAAATCTGCGAATGCCGCCCTCGCCGAACATGATTCTGGTCGACGAGCGTCTCGAAGAGATCCCAGCCGGCTCCGACGATGTGGGATACATCGCTCGCATCGGAAACGTCCCGCTCGGGTACTACAAGGACGAGGAGAAGACCGCCCGGACGTTCCCGATCCGCGCCGATGGCACCCGTCTTTCGGTGCTCGGAGACATGGGCAAGGTGGAAGCGGACGGCACCATTGTCTTCCTCGGCCGTGGCTCACAGTGCATCAACACCGGCGGCGAGAAGGTATTCGCCGAAGAGGTCGAGGCCGCCCTTCACGCGCATCCGGCGATCTCCGACGCGCTTGTCGTCCCCGCACCCGACGCGCGCATGGGGCAGCAGGTTGCCGCGGTGATCGCGACCTATCCCGAGTCTGACGAGCTGACTCTCGAAGCGGTTCAGGAACATTGCCGTAAGACGTTGGCCGGCTACAAGGTGCCGCGCACGATCGTGCTGGTCGACGAAGTCAAGAGGACTCCGGCCGGTAAGGCGGACTACCGCTGGGCGACGACACTGGCGTCGTCCTAGCAGTGTGGAGTGATCGGTGACGACCTTTCACATGGATTTCACCACGACATAAGGGACGTACCGGAAAGATGGCGCAGAGTAAGTCGTTCGCGCCTTGCGTCGTCACTCCACGAAAGGGTCTTTTCACATGCTCATCATCGGAATACTTCTGTTCGGAATCGTCATCGGAGCGGGAGCCCAGTTGATTCTGGGACAAAGGGCCGCACGGGTGGATTGGACCTTCGCGTTCATCGCGGGAATCGGTGGTTCTTTGGTGGGCGGACTGCTCGTGAGTCTGATTGCAGGCGACGGAATATCACTGCGCCCGAGCGGCATCCTGGGGTCCCTCGCCGGCGCCGTCATCATCACCGCGGGCTGGCAGTGGTACCGCCGGAAGAACGCAACTACAGCTACCCGTCCGTCTGATCACTGATTCCTCAGTTCCGTCAGGGGACGGAAAGCGACGAGACATGAACGAACTGCTCGATGAAGTTCTCACCGCACATGGCGGAGTCGAACGTTGGCAGTCAGTTTCAGCGATCACGGCACGGGGACGCCTGGGCGGTCTGTTGCCTGGGCGCTTCCCCGGCAACAAGCTCGGGACGTTCACGGTCGAGGTGCAAGTTGCCGAGCAACGCACTGTCCTCCAGGACTTTCCGGGCGTCGGCGAGTGCGCTGTGTTCGACAAGGGGGCCGTGTGGATCGAGACTCGTGACGGGGAACAACTCGAGAGTCGAACCGACCCCCGTCCAGAGTTCTTCGGGTTGAGTGGAATCCGGCGCAATCTTCACTGGGACGCGCTCGACACCGCTTACTTCGCCGGATACGCCTTTTGGAACTATCTGAACGCACCTGTGCTGCTCACCCGCGACGACATCGCTGTCACCGAAGGCGAACCGTGGCAGGAAGCCGGGCGGCAATGGCGACGACTGCAGGCGACATTCGCGCCGGGAATCGACACCCATTGCCGGCAACAGACCTTCTACGTCGACAGCGGTGGCCTCATCCGCCGCCACGACTTCGTCGCTGAACCTGTAGGAAAGTGGGCCAAAGCCGCCCTTTACTGCGACCAGCATCGCCAGTTCGACGGCCTCACATTCCCCACTCGGCGCCGCGTGCTTCCGCGGGGCCCAGGTGGTCGTGTCCTCTCGCGGCCGACGCTTTTGGCGCTCGACTTCGACGATATCGAGATCAAGCGATGAACACTTCTGAGCTGTTCGTTACCTGTTGTCGAGGGTGAACAAGCGGAACACGGTCCGCATGCACAGGACGACCCCTACGAAGCCCAGTACCGCACTCACGAGCGCATAGCTGGACAACTGAGGTGTGAGCTGTGGTCCACCGGGAACGAACAGCAGGATCGCCGCGACTATCAGCGCAGCAACGCCAGCCGCCATTCCCAGGGCGTTGTTCGCCGACCGTCGGAGCCACCGCCTGTCGTCGGGGTGTGCGATGGAGCGGGTACGGAGTGTGAAGCTTCCCGACGCCAGTGAGGTCGTGATCTGGTCGAGCTGACCAGGCAGCCGCCTGACCACGGCCGTTGTGACCGCAATCGTCGACAGCATCGCCTGCGCCGCTGCGGTGGGGCTGGCGACCTGGGTCAACAGTCGGGGTACTTCGGCGCGCACCGCGGAGACGAGGTCGATGTTCGGATCCAGAAGCCGGAGGGCGCGTTCCACCGACGCGAGTGAACGGAAAGCTGCTGCGACGTCTCCCGGCACCCCTATTCGGTGCTCTCGAAGCACGGTGAACATTCGCGCGAACGATCCCATGGAAACATTGGGCGCAAGACCGAGAAGGGTGATCTCGCGGCCTACTTGGTGACGCAGCGCTCCACGATCCACGTCGTCAGGCACGTCGAATGCCATCAGCATCGCGTCGACTGTTGCCACCGGGTCACCTGCCAGTGCAGCATTCAGGAGTACTGCGAACAGGATCCGTGTCTCCCCGTCCAGAACACCGACTGCGCCGAAGTCGAGTAGGCCGACGCGTCCGTCGTCAAGGATCATGATGTTGCCGGGGTGCAGATCGGCGTGGAACACCCCGTGGACGAAGATCCCGTCGAGCAGCGACGCAAGTAGCTCGTTCGCAATTCTGCTGCGGGAGTAGACGTCGACATCGGTGAGCGCTGCCTCGCCGTCGGAAAGCGGTATTCCGTCAAGACGTTCCATCACAACCACTCGCCCGCTGCTGAGTTCGGGGTAGATGTGCGGAACGACAATATCTGGTCGGCTCGCCATGGTGGCGGCAATCGTGGCGGTGTTCGCGGCCTCGGTACGGTAGTCGAGCTCTTCGAGCAGCGACGTGACGAGCCCGCCGGCGAGTCGATGAACGCCGATATCGCGTGCCCAGGGAAAACGGGTTTCCGCAAGGGATGAAACGCGGAGGAAGATATCGCAATCCACGCTCACCTGTGCGCTCGCCTCGGGTCGTTGAACCTTCACAACCACATCGACGCCGTCGGTGGTGCGCGCGGAATGTACTTGTGCGACAGAGGCGGCGGCAAACGGCTCTACATCGAACCGTGCGAACACCGACTCGGGGGTGTCGCCGAGTTCCGATGCCAGTAGCTCCGCAATGCGGCCTGGATCAGCCGGGCGTGCCGAACTTTGCAGAGACGAGAGAGTGCGAGCCAGCTCAGGTGGTATGAGGTCGTCTCGCGTGCCGAGGATCTGTCCCAGCTTGACGAAAGTGACGCCGCACCGGTTGATCACTTCCACCAGCGCGTCCCCGAACTGAGGCGCGGACGGCCCGGCACGGAGAGCCGGCCCGCCTCCCGCTCGCACGACGATGCCCATGATTTGGATGTATCGCTTGGTGCGTCGCCAGGATTTGCGGCTGCGCTGCAATGCTTCTGGCGGGCCGGGTATGGACCCCGTAGGAACGACAACTTCGAGGAGGACCAATACTGCCAGGCACGCCGCGAATACCCAGAGTGCGACAACTCCGAAGAACGTGAGCGCTACTCCCACGCTCACCAGAAGTTGATCGTCCTGGCTGGCAATTCCTGCGAATGTCGCGGCGTAGCCCGACAGGGGGACACCCACCGAGAGCGCTATCACCGCGACCACAAGTGTTCGCGGCCAACCGACCCTCGTCCCCAGCGTTCGTCGCATCACGCTCGCAAGCGCTGCCGCAAGAAATGGCGTCGTGACGATCCAGACCATCAAGTCCATTGCGATAGCGTACGGGTTTGCAATCCGCGATTCATCCAGGAAAACCCTGAACCCTACCCCGACTGACGGGTAACAAGTTCGACAATTACCAAACGTCGAACATGCTCGGGCACTTCGGAGTTCATCGCTCCGACATCGACCCGTCCTGATCGAACGTCCAAAAACTACGTGCACTGACCATCCGCGAGGCCGAACTACACGCCACGTTCGTCATCGATGTCCCGGCACCCTTCGCGCGGAGCTGTACCGCCGAAGAACAGGCCGCGATGACGCCGCGCAGAAGTTGGACCGAGTGGACTCCTTTAAAGAATGGGGCCGCCGGTGAACAGGTTGACGAGACTCACCGCGAAGAACTGGACGATCGCTATGGCGGTGGCAAACGGGTCGCCCGCATACGTAGCTTGGTTGACCCATTCGTTGAATGCATTGATCGAACCCATTGTGATTCCTCCTGAGTAGTGATGGCGTGATTGATTGAAACTGGTGGTATGACACTCGACACGAGGGGCGTCAGTACGGACCCAGCGCAGTTGGGCATATGAGGCCACGAAAGGTCAGTGACGAGCGCCGACGGTACGCTGCGGTTGCGGCCTTCTGCGTTTCGAATGTAGTTCCTCGACTTAGGAATACCGTGAAGGACGGGCGGATTCGGTTACGAGTATCCCGCGACAGACGACATCGTCAATATTACGATGTCGGCAACAAACGCGACGACCGCACCAATCGGATTCTGGACAATCCACGAAATTACCTCAGTCATGTGCTCAGTCCCTTCCTTAGTAGTGAGACGCGTGATCGAGTAGTCGACCGGTATTGCAGAACCCGGCCCTGGGCGGCGAATCAAACCGTCGCCGAAGTTGATTGGAGAAAATTGATCGCAAGCTGGATGATTCATCTCCCCTCTATGTGGTTCGATTCGTTTTCCAATATCTTTCGGAGAATGGGTGATCAGCCCATCGACCTTCGATATCCTGCGGTCCGAGAACCTAGTCTCGTAAACGCCTGCCCAGCAACGTCGTAAAGTCAGAGGTGGCAGTTGGCAAAGCCGACCGCCTTCTCGAAAACGTGGCGAGTTTTGCTGGGCAGATGTGACACTACCTTGCGGTTTCGCCGGATCAGTCTTCCTTTCGGAGATCGATGGCTGTTCTTCGTGTGGTTGTTACACAATCGACGGAATCGCTGTTGGGGGTGGCGATGCGCAGCTATTTCCCCTGCGAATCTTCAGGAATTGCTTGCGACACCGGTGGATACGGATCCTCGATCTCCATCGAGTGCAAATTCCGTGTGTCGACAACACCGCAGTGCTTCCGACAGAATCGATGCGCCCAGAACCAATCGTCGTCCCACACAAAGGGCCAGACGGTTCTGGGAAAGACCCAAGCGCTCCTTCACTTCCGGGCGATCTGTTGCGCCAGTTCGAGTTCACGCCTGGTCTAACTGGTCGACGCATAGTGGTGTACCGGTAGCCAAAAGAGTCCTGCCGGTCGGTTAGTGTTGACGGTGAAACACCACGTGGAGGTGGCTGTGAGAATCTGGAACTGGTTGATGCTCAAAATTTCTGCAATCGGCGGGTCGCCGAAGTTTCGGAAGATAGCCGACAGCCCAATTTGGGCGGGTAGCAACGACCGTAAACTCTGACGGGGTCGACGGCAGATTCACACGTTTGCGGCCACGATCGATACGAGCGACGAGCGGGAGGTTTTGTGGGAGTCTGGGGTCCGGGGAACTTTGACAGTGACGCCGTCGCGGATGGGTTGGGGGCACTGACCGGTCGAATCGTGGACGACATCACTGCCGAGTTCGAAGACGATTCGAGTCTGGAGCCGGATGAATGGGGCGGGGAGATGGTGCCGGCGTGGCTCGAGATCCTCACCGATATTGCTCAGACGAAACGAGTCGGTGTGACCTTTCCATCGACGCAAGTGCTGATCGACTGGCGCGATCGATATCTGCGCGTGTGGGATGGCTACATTGACGAACTCGAACCGGACGAGGATCACAAGGTCGCTCGACGTGCAGTGCTCGTCCATACCTTTGAACAAGCGGTCGCCCTCGCCGCCGAGCGGGAACAGGCATAAACCTCGCGCGGCCGCGCTACTGACCATAGATCCGTCAGTTCCCCGGTGGAACGACGGTGAACGTGAACCCTCCGGAAGTCATTGCGTTGGTTTCTTCGAAGATCGAACAGAGAGCTTCGGCGGCGTCGGTCGCCAATGCTCGGGCAGCGCTGGGGGTTCGACCTCGGGCCGTCACCGCGAGCCCAGGTATGTCCGCATCTGTGATCGTCAGATCGGACTCGTAGTCGGAAGCACTGCCACCGAGTATCTGCGCGAGTTTTTCAGCAGGAACAGACATGCCGTTGGAGGCTTCCCGATCGCCGATGTACGCATCGCGCGGGGACCCGTCGTAGAGTCCGGTTCGATTACTACTGAACTGAACTACTGCAGTTTCGGTGAAGGAGATGGTCTTCGTCCACCACAGACCTCCCGCTACGACCAAAATGGCGGCGGCAACGGCCACCATTACCTGACCGCGGCGGTCGGAGAGGAATGTTCGCATCAATCAGTTGTACCGCCTTGGCCGGCTGATTGACCGGCTTCATCACTACCTTGTCGGCGGCTGGTCCGCGAGATCACGTCCGCTTCGCGTCGTCATGATTGCGGACGAACTTCATGAGTCGGGGAATTACCCGATCAGGTATGTGTCCCAGGATTCCGTGGCCGGTTCCGGCATAAATCTCCACTTCGGCTTCAGGTACGAGATCAGCTAACCTCGCGGCCACCTGCTCGGGGCTGGAGACCACCGTCTCAGCGCCGGAGATTACGAGCATTGGAACCGAGATCGACTGCACTTCTGCATCTTCGAGTATTCGCGCCCACCCGATACCAGGCCGGTAGTTCAGCGCTTCCTTGGCGAGGGCGAACTCGAGGTCGCCGAGAACGTACCCGGGGGACAGCCAATCGTTAAGCTTGCGAATACTTTTGTCGGTGCGGCGCATCCCGGCGCGGACCATCTTCAGCAGCACACGCCACGAGGGCTTGTCGAAGACTCCACCCGGTTCGATGAGCGTCACACTCGCCAGTCGTTCAGGGGTGTGCAGTGCTACGAGAACGGCATGCCACGCGCCCTGTGAGTAGCCGACCAGGTGGACGCGATCGACCTCGAGTTCGTTCAATACCTCGCTGATCCAGGTGGCGAAGTCGGACTCCCCGGTCAATGGAGAAGTCTGGACACTGCGGCCTGGTGTGCCGATCGTGTCCAGTGCATACACGACTCGGTCTCGGCACAGGTCCTCGATGACGATGTGCCATTGCAGACAGTTGGCCCCGAGAGAGTGCACCAGGACGATCGGCGTCTCCGTGCCGGTCCCCGACCTACGGACATGGGTGGTTCCGAACGATGTCGGCACTTCGAGTTGTGTCGACGGAACCGGCCAGGTGTCTTCCAGTTCTCGGTAGATGCGGTCGTACGCCTGCTTCGATGCCTCGTTTTTGAATCGTCCGATCTTCGGCATGAGTGCCCCTCTCACTGCGTTTCGATTTGATGGTATGAACGTATCATTAATGCGGTACGTGCGTATCATTAACGAGTCAGTTCCATCCATATCGAAAGGGAAAGGACAGCCTCATGCCGCGACTGGTCGACCATGAAGTGAGGCAACGGGAGATCACCGATGCGGTGCGGCGAGTGATTGTCGACGGTGGGCTCGCGGCGGTGACGTTTCAGTCAGTTGCTGCCGAGGCTGGGATTTCGGTGCGTCTCGTGCAGTACTACTTCGGTACGAAGCGGGAGTTCCTCCTCGCGACGCATCAAGCCGTTCGTCAGGATGCGGGTGCTCGCCTCATGCAGGAGTTGTCTGTTCTGGGTGCGGAAGCGACACCCCGCGAGGTTATTTCAGCGTTCCTTGTCGGCATGCTCCCGCTCGATCAGCAACGTCGAGAGGAAGCAATTGTTCTCGGCGCCTTTCACGCTGCCGCACTGACCGGACAGGGAATCGCCGCTGAGGAGACTCTAACTGCCCCACGTGAGTTGACAGCGCTCATTTCCGGCCAGCTTCAACGGGTGACCAATCGGGACGCGGTTGCGCCGTCAATGGATCCCGACCTCGACGCCGAGCTCATTCTGGCGGCTGTCGCCGGGCTCGCCCAGGGGATGCTTCCGGGCTACGCCACAGCAGAATTGGCGGTCCAGTTGGTTGAGCGTCTCCTCGATCGCATGCTCGGGCCGACGAGACCTCAGGCCACGAATCAACCCGAAGTCGGCCGCCGTTAGTATTCCGGGATGTCTCCTGTGAACCCAGCTCTCGCCGGCCGGGTGTTTCCCTCGTCTTCGTACCTTGTCGGGCGCGAGAAGATTCGCGAGTTCGCTCTGGCGGTGCGTTCGAGCAATCCCTTGCACCATGATGTCGGTGTCGCCAGGGAGGCCGGGTTTGTCGATGTCATCGCGCCGACAACATTCACAACCGTTGTCCAGCAACGAGCGATCATGGCACTGCTGCGCACGCCGGATACTGGGCTCGATCCGACTCGTGTGGTCCATACTTCCGAGAAGATCGAGCATCAGCGTCCGATAGTCGCCGGCGATGACCTGTCTACGACACTGACGATTACAGGGGTGACAGTGCGAGCAGGCAGTGCGATCCTCTCGACAGTTTCCGAGATCCACGACGTGACCGACGCTTTGGTCGCAACGGTCACCTCGACCCTGCTGGCGCGAGGAGAAGAGGCATGACCATGCCCGCCGTGCCGGTCTTCGAAAACCTCGTCCTCGGTGACATAGTCGCGAAGGTTGATCTGGTCCTCACTCGTGATGACCTAGTTCGCTATGCCGGTGCCTCCGGCGACATGAACCCGATCCACTTCAACGACGCAATCGCTGCTGCGGCTGGGCTACCGGGAGTTCTGGCGCACGGAATGCTCACTGCCGGAATCGCTTTGCAGGCCATCGTCGACTGGGTTGGTGACCCGAGCGGTTTGATCTCGTATGAAACTCGCTTTACTCGGCCCGTCGTAGTCGATGCCGTCGATGGTGCTGATCTCTCCATCACTGCGAAGATCGCGCGGATCGACACCACGGTGCGGACAACGCGGATCGATGTCACAGTCATGCATAGGGGCCAGACGGTTCTGGGAAAGACCCAAGCGCACCTTCAGTTCCCGGGCGCCTGACAGGATTGCGTGCTGTCACTGGTCACATCGGGACGTGCGCATTCGGGCGGTCAACCGCGTTGTGGCGCAGCGCTACCGGAGAGACACCAACAGCTCGTCCGACGCTTGCAGCGGTGCGTATCCGTCGGCGATGACTCGCCGGCAGCCGTCGAGTTCGACGGTGAGCAATCGTTCCTCGTTCGTAAGGTTGTCCACGTTGATCGTCGACGCCACCTCGGTGGCCACCGCGTCACAGTCGGGAGCGGGTGGAAGTCCGTCGAAGGTTTCCGTCGTAGACGACGTGCCTACGAATTCGGTGGAGGAGAATCGGCAGAAAACGCTGCCCGCCGACAGCGATGTCAGCGCCGTGGTACCTGTTGTGGCTGGTCGGTAAGTCGGCCGGCAATGCGAGAATTCGTAGATCTGGTCGTCGGACAATGCTATTCGGTGTTCGGTACTGCCGGCCGATGTCAGTTCCTTGATGGCAGCCAGGCCACCGGGTTTCGGTAGTCCACACGAATCGGAGGGATACCCCGGCCGTGTTGCTCGGCCTCGATCGTCGACCAACCAGAATTGGTCCAGCACAGCCAGGCTGTAGTTGTCACCGCAGCCTCCGGGGAACCAAGTCTTGTGCGCGGACGAGCGGTTCAGCGTTTTCACTGCCCGACTGAAATCGCCCTCCCAACGGTGAGCATAGAAGCTGACGGTTCGGTCGGCTGCCACGTTGTCGCTGATGTACGGGTCGCACGTGACGGCGGCGACGGGTACGAAATCGTCTGGAACCGTCGCTGTTGGTGTCGTCTGGAGTGGGCCGATCGGATACGGGGGCGCGCACGTCAGCGTTTCGGCGTCGACTATTGCGGCAACGGGACGTTCGGGGGTGGTCACCCGCCAAATGCCGGCGACAGCGAGGATGACGATCACGACTGCGAACCAACGCCAGAGCATGAGCACACCGTATCGGTCCCGATGTGCGCCGAGGCTTAGTCCTCCGTTAACCGCCGAAGTCCTCGCTTCAAAATTGAGTGGATCCAGGTTGCGGCTCGCAGATATGGTCCACTGGTGACGCATCCGAATGGTCGAAACGACAGTCCGATCCTGGTGATTGGTGCCGGTGTCGTCGGTGCGTCGATTGCGTATCACCAGGCGCGCGTTGGTCTCCGAGTCACCGTGCTTGAGCGGGGCTCGGTGGCAGGCGGGGTGACCGGCAACTCCTTTGCCTGGGTCGGCCTCTCGAAGAGTGCCGCAGAAACCTACTCCGATCCGTTCCGACATGGCGCCGCAGTCGAGTTCGACCGCCTGGAGCGCGAACTCGTCGAGCCATTCGGTCTGCGCCGCAGAGGCGCGCTCACGTGGGAGAAGACGGAAGCGGAAACTCGAAAGTTCGTCGATGCGCATCGAGCACTCGGTCATCCCGTCGAGCTCATCGGTGAAGATGAGGTCCTTGCTCGTGAGCCGGGATTGCGCACAGCACCCGCCGTAGCGGCATATGCGCCTGACGACGGTGGAATCGACCCGGTTGCGTTAGCCGGTTCTCTTTTGCGAGGCGCCGAAGAGTACGGCGCCACAGTGCATTCCAGGATTTCGGTGCTCTCTTTGCTCACGGAAGGTCGGAGGGTTCGCGGTGTATTGACCACTGACGGCCCCGTTTACGGATCGACCACAATCCTCGCCACGGGTACTGCAATCCCAAGACTCGCGGCTTCGGCGGGAGTCGACGTCGAGGTCGAGGCCTCCCCGTGTTGCCTCATCAGATTCTCGACGCCGCAACCATTGGTGAACGGAATCCTCTCCACTCCGGACTTCGAGATCAGACAATTGAACGACACGACATTGATTGCGGCTGAAGATGTTCCGGTCGGGTTCTCAGGAGATGCTCGTGAGCTTGCCGAGCCGACGCTGCAGGCTATCCGCAGTCAGCTCGTGGGCGGTGACCACGTGGAACTGATCGAGGCGGTAATCGCTGACCGTCCCATTCCGCGTGGTGGCCGCCCGCTACTGGGCTTCGCCGAAGGCGTGCCTGGGCTCTATCTGGCCGCGGCGCATCCTGCGATCATTCTGGCCGGAGTAATTGGGGCCCACGTGGCCGGGGACTTCGCCCGAGCGTCAAGCCGGGACTGCTAGACGACGATGCACGGAGCTTGGTTCGACGAGGTCGAGCCAGATATTGCGGTTCCTAGTTCTCTCTAGGACACGCGCTAGAGAGCGAGATATTCGTCTACTCGGCTTGTACCGTCGGTGGGCATGGACCCCGTGCGCAATCCGTATGCCCCCGGTGCCGGTCAACGCCCGCCGGAACTCGCCGGGCGCGACAAGCAGATCGATGCCTTCGACGTCGTGCTCGAGCGAATTGCGCGTGGCCGCCCGGAACGAAGTGTTGTCCTCACCGGATTGCGTGGCGTCGGTAAGACCGTCCTGCTCAATCAGTTGCGTTCGGCAGCGATCTCCCGAAGCTGGGGGACGGGGAAGATCGAAGCGCGGCCCGACCAGGATTTACGACGCCCACTCTCGTCAGCGCTCCACATGGCGGTCCGCGAGATCGCGGTCTCCCATCGCGATCCGGAGCGGGTCGAACAGTTCCTCGGAGTCCTCAAATCGTTTGCCCTACGCGCCACCGCGGACAAAGGCATGCGCGAGCGCTGGCAACCAGGCATCGACGCACCTGCGATCAAAGGTCGCGCGGACAGCGGCGACATCGAGATAGACCTGGTCGAGTTGCTGCTCGACGCGTCGTCGTTGGCCCGGGATGTCGGCGTCGGGATCGCCATCTTCATCGACGAGATGCAGGACCTCGGTGCCGCGGACGTCTCGGCGATCTGCGGGGCCTGCCACGAGTTGAGTCAGGACGCGGCACCGCTGATCGTCGTCGGGGCGGGACTTCCGCATCTACCCGCTGTGCTGTCGGCGTCGAAAAGCTACTCGGAGCGCCTGTTCAGCTACCACCGGATCGACCGCCTCGAGCGTGAAGCTGCAGATCAGGCTCTGATTGCACCTGCCGAGCGTGAGGACGTCGAGTTCACCGAATCCGCGCTCGACGCACTATACGAAGCGGCCGACGGGTACCCGTACTTCGTTCAGGCCTACGGGAAAGCCACGTGGGATGTGGCGGCGTCGAGCCCGATCACGGCAGAGGACGTGCGCGTCGGCGCGCCGACGGCGGAGGAAGAACTCGCTGTCGGATTCTTCGGATCACGGTACGAGAGAGCAACGCCGGCGGAGCGTGAGTACATGCGCGCCATGGCCGACCTCGCCGGTGACGACGGACCTGTCGCGACCGCAAAGATCGCCGTCGAGCTCGGTCGAAAGCCGGCTTCCCTGTCGCCGGCACGGGACGGGCTGATCAAGAAGGGCCTCATCTACTCGGCCGAACGTGGGTCCATCGGATTCACAGTCCCGCACTTCGGCCGATACCTGCGCGGACAAGCGGAGTGAACGCCCTCGAAACCGCGTGGGATCGGGTGGCGGCTGTCAGCCCCAATCCGCCGGCGTGGGTAGTTCAGCTGGCCGCGTTGATTGCCGTGATCATCGTTCTCGAGCCGCACCTGTGGAGGATCGCACGCAACGTCGTCACCATCGCACACGAGGGTGCTCATCTGATTGTCGCCGTCCTGGTCGGTCGACGGTTGAAAGGTCTTCGCCTGCATTCGGATACGTCGGGTGTCGCGATTTCGTCCGGCAAGCCGACCGGCTTCGGCGTCATTCTCATGACGTTCGCGGGGTACGTGGGACCGTCGATTCTCGGCCTCGGTGCGGCCGGTCTGTTGGGGGCACAGCGTGCGGTCTCGGTGCTGTGGATCGGTGTGTTCGTGATCGCGGTCATGATGGTCCTGATCCGAAACCTCTACGGAATCTTCTCACTTGCGGTCGTGGGAGCCGTGTTGTTCGGGCTCGTCTGGTGGGGGACCCAGGAGCAGCAAGTCGCCGCAGCGTACTTCCTGACGCTCTTCCTGCTTTTTGCAGGACCGCGCCCCGTCGTGGAACTTCAACGGCAGCGAATGCGACGAGGTGGGGCACCGGACTCGGACGCAGACCAATTGGCCAGGCTCTCACCGATACCCGCGATCGTCTGGGTCGGTTTGTTTATGCTCGTGAACGTCGCGGTGCTCGTGCTCGGCGGATGGTGGATCCTGCGTCCGGTGGGTGGCTGATCGCCTTGATCCGTTGTTCCGTCAGGACAACGGATCAATGATTCTTGATGCTCCGCGGACGTAGTCATCGCGGTAAGGCGCTCATATCGTGGAAGTCGACGAGTGGTCGTGTGGGGACTTCACGCGGCCACACCCGCAACGACGAAGACCGTCGACGATGACAAGGATTCGTTTTGGACGACAAGAACTTCCGCGGACGAACCGCGATCATGTCCGGGGGAAGCCGTGGCATCGGACTTGCCATCGCCCGTGCGATAGCGCGCCGCGGCGGAAATATCGTGTTGCTCGCCAAGACCGATACGCCGGATCCCCGACTGCCCGGAACTATCCACACGGCTGTGGACGAGTTGAACGAGCTCGAGGGTCATGCCGTTCCGGTCGTCGGCGACGTGAGGAACGACGACGACATCGCGCGGGCCGTGGCTGCAGCGGTAGAGCACTTCGGTGGCATCGACATCGTGGTCAACAACGCGAGCGTCCTCGACATCTCGAAAACCGAAGATCTCGCGATGAAGCGATTCGATCTGATGCAGCAGGTCAACGTCCGTGGCACCTTCGCGCTCACCCGCGCGTGCCTTCCGTACCTTCGGGTTTCGGCTAACGCGCACGTATTGACGCTGTCGCCACCGCTCAACTTTTCGCCGCACTGGCTGGGTGCTCATCCGGGCTACATGCTGGCCAAGTACGGAATGACATTGGCGGCCTTGGGTATCGCCGCGGAGTATTCAGGTACACCGATTTCGAGCAATTGCTTGTGGCCCGAGACCATGATCGCCACTGCCGCTGTCGGAAATCTGCTCGGGGGAGACGACAGTATCGATCACTCGCGTTCGCCCGAGATCATGGCCGATGCGGCGATGGAGATTCTCGGGCGTCCTGCCGGCACGGATACCGGTCGCACAGTGCTCGACGTCGAGATCTTGCGCGAGGCGGGGATCTCGGATTTCTCGCAGTACGGCGGTCAGACCCCGTTGACGATCGACATCTTCGTCGATACTCCAACCCTCTGATCTCGAACCATCTACAGGTATCTAGCTAAATTGCTAGATACCTGTAGATCTTCCTCACGCCACCTCGTGCTCACCGCCGGGGGCAACTTTCTGAAGTCCGCGATATGCGTCGCTGGCACTTTGGCGACCACCGATGACGGCCTCGACCTCCGCGGCAATCGGCATGTCGACGCCGTACTCGCGGGCCAGATCCATGACGGTGGGAGCGGTCTTGACGCCCTCGGCGACCTGGCCGAGCTTGGCGACAGCCTCCTCGACAGTCAGACCCTGTGCCAGAGCCTCACCGACGCGACGGTTACGAGAAGTCGGAGCCATGCAGGTGGCAATCAGATCGCCGACGCCCGTCAGGCCGGCAAAGGTGCGCGGGTTGGCGCCCATCGCCTCGCCGAGTCGGGTCATTTCGGCGAGGCCGCGAGCGAGCACCATCGCGCGGGTGTTGTCACCGACTCCCAAACCGTCGGCCATACCCGAGGCGATGGCAACGATGTTCTTGAGGATGCCGCCGAGTTCGCAGCCGAGCACGTCGGTGTTGCGGTAAACCCGGAAGACCGACGACGCGAACAGCGGTTGCAGCGCAGCGGCGACGCGGTCGTCCTGGGTTGCCACGACCGATGCCGCCGCCATGCCGTCGACGATCTCCTTGGCGATGTTGGGGCCGGCGAGCAGTCCGACGGGATGGCCGGGCAGGCACTCGGCGATCACCTCGGTTGGACGCTGCCGGGTGCCGGGCTCGAGGCCCTTGGACAGTGACAGCACCGGGACCCACGCCCGAACTTCGTTGGCGATCTCGGCGAGCGTGGAGCGAACGGCGTGCGACGGCACCCCGCACACGAGTACGTCCGCTTCGCGGGCGGCTTCGACCAGATCCGAGGTTGCCTTGAGGCCCTTGGGAAGTTTGCGCTCACCAAGATATTTGGAGTTGGTTCGTTGCGAATTGATCTCGTCGGCCGCTTCGGAATTGCGTGCCCACAACAGGGTTGGGGTGTTGCGGGCAGCGAGGCCGGCCACCGTGGTTCCCCACGATCCGGCACCGAGGACGACGACGCGTACCGGGCGGGCCATCAGAGTGCGCTGTTCTGGGTAGCGAGTGCTGTCATGGCGCCAAGCGTTCCACTTGCGGAGCAGTTGCGGGCCAATTCCGCCGAGTCTGTGGCTCGACTTACAGATGAGGCGGCGGTTCGGGGCTTTCGCGCATTGTTTCGACCGCTTCTGCCGATTCCGCGACGATCGAGCGCATGGCGACTTCCGCGGCTTCGGCGTCCCCGGCCTGAATGGCCGATGCGACCACTCCGTGCAGGTGGATCGCTTCGGGGTCGGCCTCGTGGGGCATCAACGAGTGGCGGGTGCGGCCTTCGAGTATCTCGACGACGATCTGCGACATCGCCCGCAGCATCGGGTTGCCGGAAGCGGCGAGCAGTGTGCGGTGAAAGTCGGAATCATGGCCGAGATATGCGTCGGTATCGGCAGCGCGCGAGGTAGCTGACATGCCTATTACGGCTGCAGTGAGTGCGCCGCACTGCTCGGGTGTGGCGCGAGTTGCGGCCAGTCGCGCAGCCAGAGGTTCGATGCCGGAACGGAGTTCGCTGAGGATCGAAAGCTGCTCGAACCGATCAGGACCGGCCAGTTGCCAGCGGATGACGTTGGGGTCGAGCGAGTTCCAGTGCTCGGAGCCGAGGATGGTGATTCCTACACGTCGACGAACCGAGGCGAGTCCGAGGGATTCGAGAACGCGGACAACTTCACGGATGACGGTTCGCGACACGTCGTAGCGCGTTGCCACCTCGTCGGCGGAGATCGTGGTTCCCGGGGTGAGCACGCCACCGACTATGTCTTGGCCGAGCTGTTCCAGCATCGAGTCGTGTAACTGCTGAAACGGGACAGAAGGCATACGTAGATCGTCCCATGCGTATGGAGTAAGCCCGGTGGAAGCCGGATAAATACTACAAATTAGTGTCTGCTCTTGAAATTGTAGGTTAATTAAGGAACAGTGACCTCAATCACTCATCGGACTGGGAGTCCCTATGAACACCACAGCATTGCTGGCGGCCGAGGTCGTCCCCGCTGGTAGCGACGCACGATTGATCATCGCTGCAGTCGCCGGCGTCGCGGTCATCATCGCGCTGATCACCTGGCTGGACCTGCACCCCTTCCTCGCGCTGTCCATCGGCGCGGTGGGCGTCGGTCTGGCGGCCGGCCTCGGATCGGCCGAGTCGGTCGCGGCGTTCGCCACCGGCTTCGGGTCGACCATGGGAAGCGTCGGAATCTTGATCGGTTTCGGCGCGATGTTCGGCAAACTCCTCGCCGATTCCGGCGGTGCCGACCGAGTGGTCGACACGCTGGTGGGCCGTTCCAGCACCAAGGCGCTTCCGTGGACCATGGCTCTGGTCGGCGCTGTCATCGGTCTGCCGATGTTCTTCGAAATCGGTCTCGTCCTGTTGATGCCGGTCATCATCCTGGTCGCGCGGCGTTCCGGCTTGTCCCTGATGCGCATCGCGATCCCCACCCTCGCCGGCCTCTCGGCCATGCACGGGTTGGTTCCCCCGCACCCCGGGCCGCTGGTTGCAGTCTCGGCCTTGAACGCAAACCTCGGCCTCACCCTCGCGCTCGGTGTTCTCGTCGCGATCCCCACGGTTGTTCTCGCCGGACCGGTTTTCAGTAAGTACGCCGCGCGGTGGGTCGACGTGAAGGTTCCGGATCTTTTTGTCACAGGCGAAGATCGAGGCGAGGAAGAGAAGAAGCAGCGCCCGTCGTTCGCGGCTACTCTCGCAGCGATCCTCCTCCCGGTTGTTCTCATGCTGGGCAAGGCATTTGCAGACGTGATCGCTCCCGATTCCGAGGCTCTCCCCAAGTCGGTCCTCGACTTCCTCGGAACACCCGTTGTCGCTCTGGGTCTCGCGGTTCTGGTCGGAATGGTGCTTCTGGGGCGCGGCGGCGGTATGGACCGCAAGGCCATCTCGAAGTCACTCGAAAGCTCCCTGCCTCCCATCGCAGGCATTTTGTTGATCGTCGGCGCCGGTGGCGGTTTCAAGCAGGTCCTCATCGACACCGGTATCGCCGGAGTGATCGCCGACGCGATCAAGGGCAGCAGTCTTCCCGTGTTGTTCCTGGCCTGGCTGGTGGCGGTATTGATCCGCGTCGCAACAGGTTCGGCAACGGTGGCAACGGTGACGGCGTCGGGCATCCTCGCTCCGGTCGCGGCCGACCTCTCGTCCGCACACGTCTCGCTGATGGTGTTGGCGATCGGCGCAGGCTCGCTCTTCCTCTCGCACGTCAACGACGCCGGATTCTGGTTGGTGAAGGAGTATCTGGGCGTCAGCGTGGTACAGAACCTCAAGACCTGGACCGTGATGGAATGCATCATCTCGGTATCGGGCCTGGCCGGAGTGCTCGTGTTGAGCGCATTCATCTAGGTAGGCGAGCACATGAACAGCGAAGCGGCACAGCAGAAGCAGTATCCCGTGCTCGTCCTGATGGGTGTCTCGGGTTCGGGAAAGTCTACGGTCGGCGGCATGCTCGCCGGAGCGATGGGCTGGGACCTTCAAGAGGGCGACGATCTCCACCCGCAGGCGAACATCGACAAGATGGCGACCGGGCACCCGTTGAACGACGACGATCGCTGGCCCTGGCTCGACAAGATCGCTGTCTGGATCAAGAGTCACACCGACGCCGGTCAGCCGGGAATCGTCACGTGTTCGGCACTCAAGCGGAGTTACCGCGACGTCCTTCGCGGTGAGCACGTCGTGTTCGTGCACCTCGCCGGTTCGCGGGATCAGATCGGTCAGCGGTTGACCGCTCGCCTCGATCACTACATGCCCGCCTCGCTCCTCGACTCCCAGATCTCGACGCTCGAGGCCGTCGACCCGGATGAGCAGGCCATCGTCGTCGACGTGGGTGGAAGTCCCGCCAAGATCGCGGAGGAGATCCTGCGTCGGGTGGAGACCTTCGAGTACTGACCGGGCCAGGCGTGTAGGCACCCGCGGTTCGGGTTACGGTGCTTGGGTGACTGCTGCTGAAGAAGGCCACGACGTCGATCAATTGCGTGTCGATGCCCAAGCGCGTCTGGAAGTCGCGGTGGGTGAGGGGCGTTTGACCCTCGAGGAGTACTCGGACAAGGCGGCAGTGGTGTGGTCGCCCACCGCAGATCGAGGGCAGCTCGAGCAGATCGTGCCGTTCAGTGCGGCACCACCCGCTGTGGTGTCGCCGCCGCAAGCAACGATCGTCGGCGTCTTCGGTGACACGAAGCGCTCCGGCCGTTGGTCTTTGGCGAAAAGGACACTCGCTCTGCTGTTGTTCGGGGACGTCAAGTTCGATCTGCGATCGGCGACCATCACCGCGTTCTCCTCGACGATCACCATCGTTTCGATCTTCGGGGACACGAGGCTGCGGGTTCCGGAGGGTGTTTCAGTCGAGTTGGGTGGCTTCGACCTTTTCGGAGATCGGGAATTCGACGGGGGTCGACAGGATCCCGGCCCAGGTGCACCGGTTATTCGTGTCGTCTCGTATTCGTTGTTCGGTGATCTCACAGTGCGCACCGGCTAGCTCGGGCGCCGTGACCGACTTCGACTTCCACAGCGTCTGGACGCTCCCGGCCTCTGCCGACCGTGTCTACGACGTTCTCGCGGACGCCGAGAGGTATTCGCAGTGGTGGCCTCAGATACGCCGAGTGCGGACAACCGATGAGCATTCGGGCTCCATGGCCATCCGCAGCGCCGTCCCTCTGACGTTGCTGGTTTTCGGGCGACGCGAGGTCGAAGACCCCATTGCGCGCTACCTGAAAGTGCAACTCACCGGCGCAATGACCGGCTGGAGTAGTTGGGCGGTGCGCCCCGCTGGATCTGGTTGTATCGCCGACTTTCGGCAACAAGTAGCGGTGTCCGGAGCACTCGGCCTGGCCTCGAAGATCGCGAAGCCGCTGTTCGAGTGGAATCATGAAGCGATGATGCGTGGAGGGCACCGCGGACTGTGCGCATATCTCTCCCGGCCGTGATCGCGACCAGAACTTGCACACGCTCGAGCAATTGAGGCCTACCCGTCGTGTCATTTTGACGCAGCGTCAGTTATCGTTCACAACAGCAGCCGACAAGTATGTGTAACTCAAATGCACAAAACGGCTTGACCTGGGAGGACGCTATGCGGACGCGAGATTCGACGGTATGGCATTGGAACGTGAGTCCGCGAGCGCGGGTTATCTTCTGCCTGACCAGGACGTTCGTGAAGCCGATGTTCACGCTCTGGCCGACCACCGAACGCGGTATCCGCCAACTCGAGCGACTCGACGCGATGGCGGACAAGCTGGCGAAGCCGAAGAACCTCGACATCGAGCCCTTCACGCTGGGTGGTGTGCCCAGCGAGAAGGTGCAGCATCCACGCAAAGCACAGGGCGAATTGGCCGGCGCCACGATCCTGTACTTCCACGGCGGTGGTTTCGTCTTCTGCGGTCTGGCAACGCACCGGGCACTGTGCGGCCTGCTTTCGGCGAAGGCCGGCGTACCGGTGATCTCCGTGCGCTACCGCCAGCTGCCGGAAGGTTCCATCGGCACCTCCGTCAAGGACGCAATGGCCGCGTACACCGCGTTGCTCGAGACAGCGGAAGACCCGAACAAGATTGTGGTTGCCGGTGATTCGGCGGGCGGATACCTGGCCATGAAGGTCGCCGAAATAGCCGCACTACGCGGAATCACGCGGCCCGCAGCCGTGATCGGCTACTCGCCACTTCTCAATGTGGACCTCGAGGATCACGATCCCGATTTCATGAAACGCGATGCCTACCTGCCGATGTCACAGGTGGCAAAGCTGAAGGACCGGTGGCTCGAAGGTCCGGACGAAATAGTCGGTGCAGAGTCTCCGATCAACGCCGATGCCAGTCTGATTCCGCCGTCGTTCCTGGTGTCCGCCGAATACGAATTGATGCGTCCGGACGTCGAGATCATGACCGAGAACCTGATCAAGGCGGGACAAGCCGTCGAAACGCACATCTGGAGTGGGCAGATCCATGCTTTCCCGGTGATCGGCAAGGCTCTTCGGGAGGGCAGGGCGATCGTCGATCTCACGGTCAAGTTCCTCGAGCGAACGATGGCTTCGCAGAACCAGATCAGCGCCTGACGCTTTCTCAGCCGATCGACGTGAGGGTCGCGTAGTCGTCGTTGTCGAGAATGCCGTCGACGACTGCGCGAACTTCCGAGGCGTGCAACGTGATCGAACCGCCGTGGTTGTCGAGGAACGCTGTGTCCGCGGCGTCTCGGCCGGTCGAGATGCGTACAAGATTGCTGCGCGGCGCCAATTGCGTTGCATCGACCACGCGCCACACGTTGTCGATGTTGGCTTCGACGACAGCGTGAAAATCCATCGGATCGCAACCCGGCGCGTAGACGGCCACCAGTCGAGCGGGAATCCCCACGGCGCGCAGCAGTGAGATGGTCAGGTGCGAGTAGTCGCGGCACACTCCGGCGCCGGCGAGCAAGGTGTCGACCGCACTGTCGGTACCGCGACTGGTGCCGGGAACATAACTCAAATGTGTACTCACCCAGCGAGTGACTTCGAGAAGGAGTTCGGCCGGGGGAGTGGCGAGATCGAATTGCCCGGCGACAAAACCGAAGAACTTGTCCGCCTCGGCATACCGACTGGGGCGCAGATACTTCGACACGTCGTAGTCGCTGACCGACGCCGGTTCGGCGCGGCCGATCACGGTCGCGTCGTAGCTGACGATCAGTTTGCCTGGGGCACAGTCGAGTAGGTGGATGCGGGTACCGTGTTCGGCGGTGATCTCGCGGGGTTCGAGTGGATTGCCGTCATGGACGAACGACATCGTTTCCAGCAGTTCGACACCCGGCGCGCGCGTCACCGCGATCTTGAACTCCAGGTTGGTCGCCTCGTCGATCTCGATGTCGAGCAGGGCGGCGACGGTACGTTTCATCGGATCATCTTTACACCGAATACGGACACCCACCACCTGGGAGGATTGCGGCGTGCGATCAGGCTTCGGGATAGTCGACGTCGACGCCGCTGCTGAGGTCGCTGCACTCCACCAATTCGACCCCGTGTTCGCGTAGGTAGGTATTGGCGCCCCCGTCCCCGGTGAGGGACTCTGCAAGCATCGGCCAATGGTCACGTCCGATCAGGACGGGATGGCCGGGCCTACCGTGAAAAACGGCTCTTCGCAGTACGTTTCGCGCAGGGGCGCTCACACCCACGATCCGCGTCACGGTGTCGGCATTGAGATCCGGGACGTCGACCAGGGAGATCGCTGCCGCATCTGCGTCGTCGATTCGCATGGCGGCCTCGAGTCCGCACCGCAGCGAGGCGCTCATTCCGTGCTGCCAATCCGATATCACCACAACGACATCGGTGGTGGGCAGTAGTTCGAGGGCGTCCTCTGCCTGAGCGCCGAGGACCACGATGACCGGTGAGAGGCCTGCGGACTGCAGTGTCGTCACCCCGTGGTGAAGCCAAGACTGACCGTCCGCGTTTGTGACGAGCGCTTTGGGTTTGCCCATACGGGATCCGGCCCCGGCAGCCAGCAGGATCCCGCAGGTCGACACGACTATGCTCCGTTGACCCGCGGACGCAGCCACTCGATCAGATCGTTCAGAACTTCTTCCTGCTCAGGCTCGTTGAAGATCTCGTGGTACAGACCGTCGTACACCTTCAATGTGACATCCGAAGAGCCCGCCAGATCTGCGACGAGCTTGCTGCCGGCGGGGTCCGTCAAACGGTCGTCCGAACCGTGTTGAAGCAGTACGGGAATGGTGAGCGAAGGCAGACGCGCCGGGAAGCCTTCCGCGGCGGTGATCATGCCGCGCGCGATTCCGGCGGGAACCTTGCCGTGGTGCACCAGCGGGTCGGCGTTGTACTTGTCGACAACCTTCTGATCACGCGATACCGCAGCCGCTTCCAGATTCTCGACGGGCACGTCGGGGAGATATTTGCCGACGATCTTGCCCAACTGCATCACAACCTTCGGAGTGCCGGTTGCAATGATCACAGCAGGTCCGGAAAGCGCGAGCGCCTTCAGATCGGCCTGATGGTCGAGGGCGTAGGAAAGCGCGATCGCGCCGCCCATGCTGTGTCCGAGCAGGAACTTGTCCTTGCCGGGGTGTGCTGCGGTCACGATCGAGAACAAGGTGTGGACGTCGTCGGTGAAGTCGGAGAATTCCTTCAGGTGAACGCGCTTGCCGCCGGAGCGACCGTGCCCGCGGTGGTCGGGTGCGTACACGATGAGACCGAGTTCCCCGAGTCGCGCGGCTACGTGGTCGTAGCGCCTCGCATGTTCGCCGAGGCCATGGCAGAGGACAAGAACCCCGGTGGGTTCGCGGTCCGGAGTCCAGACGTCGTAGACGATCTTGGTGCCGGCTACCCCGGTGAACGACGACTCTTCGTGCTGCATTGTTGCGCCCTCTCTGCGACCGGTTCCGGTACGCGGATTCTCACATGCTATTCGCCCCTTGGGCAGGGCGCGGGTGTTCAGGGGTGAGGTCGTCGAGGAAACTTCGACACTTGTTTGTTACGTCTGGTTACATTAACTTGGGGACGTGACCGGACAAACTGTTGATCGTTCCCACACTGCCTCCGCCACCCGCTCGCGTCGGTTGTGGCGACCGGCGGTACGGGCCTTGCTGGACGGTGCGCTTCCGCTGATCGACAAGCGGATGGCCGAGTCGGTACGCCCGTTCGATCGACCGGCGATGATGCGCCCGCATCTTGCTTCGCGGAAATTTGCCTGGACACACTACGGGATCTTCGTTCCCGAGTTGCCAGGGCCGTTTCGCTATCTCAACACCATGACGTTGATCGGCGCCACCGGGACGGTGGTCTTCGACAACGACTATCTCGCTGCACCCGACGCGCGAAATACCGCAACCGTGCTGAGTTCCACCGCTGCGCCCGGCCACCACTTCTATCGGGCGTACGACGCCGACGACGAGTGCACTTTCGAAGAAGACGGTTCGCGAATTGCCTTCGGTGACAACCTGATCATCGAGAACAACTACCCGAATTTCCGAGTCACCGGACGCTACGACTCTTTCGATGTCGATCTAGAGGTAGTGGCAACGGATCAAGCGTCGTGGTTCGTGCGCAATCCGGTCTACGACCACGTCAGTCTCCTGGCGCAGTGTTCGGGGACGATCTCGAGTCCGGATGGACCGGTGAGCATTTCGGCTCCGTGCACCGTTGAATACGCGCGGTGCATGACGCCACAATCTTTGACTCGCCGCGCCCTTCCCGAGTCGTGGAAGCTCCCGGCCGACTTCTTCACCTATCAGATCGTTCAACTCGACGACCGGCATCAACTGTTGCTCACCGATGTTCGAGCGTCAGGGGTGACGGCGTGCAAGCTCGCCTACGTTCGAACTGTGGACGGTAGCGCAAAGGTTTTCGACGACGTCGTGTTCGACGTGCTCGAGTACGCCGACGCATTGCATGTCGACCCGCAGGGTCGCGAGATGCGTGTGCCGCGCGTACTGCGTTGGCAGGTACGCGATCACGGCAGGACGGTCGTGGAGTTCGAGGCCGAGATCGACTCGGAGTGGCGCTACGGTCACGGCAAGGGATACGTCGGCGCGTACACCTACCGGGGAAGTTTCGACGGTGCGTCGATCAACGGCACCGGTTACATCGAATGGGTGGACTGCGAAGTGTAAGGCCCCTAGTGTGTATCGGTGCCTTTCGTAGACCCCACCGCGCTGACGATTCGTCCGCAGAAGATCCTTGTCGCGGGGACCTCGGGCGCCGGAAAGACGACTCTCGCCGGTCGAATCGGGCGGCTTCTGGAGATCGAACACACTGAGCTGGACTCTCTCTTCCACGGGCCCGACTGGATTCCGCTCGAGAGTTTCGAAACCGAAGTACGACGCTTTTCCAGTGAGCCGGCCTGGGTGACCGAGTGGCAGTACGGTGCGGTGCGTCGACTTCTGGCCGAGCGTGCGGACCTGATGCTGTGGTTGGATCTGCCTCGGCGGACGGTGATGCGCCAGGTGATCACACGAACCGTCCGTCGGCGTCTGCAGCGAGAGGTGTTGTGGAACCGCAACATGGAGCCGCCCCTGCACACCATTCTCTTCGATCCGGAACACGTGGTTCGGTGGGCCTGGCGAACCGACGGACACAACGCGGAGCGAATGGCCACTGTTCTTGTCGATGTGCCGTCGTTACCGATAGTTCGGCTGCGCAGTCGAGAAGAGATCGAGGCTGTGCTCGAAGTCCTCGGCCGTCTGCCCTCAGATCGTTTGAGCTAGGCGAAATCCCAGGTCGTCGATGGCAAACGTCGGGTGGCTCCGCCGCCTCACGGTAGCGCCGCAACCGCGCTCGCTTTCGGCCCAACTGCCGCCGCGAAAGATCCGGTACGTGCCGTAGGCCTCGGGGTCGTAGAGATCCCAGCACCATTCCCAGACATTGCCGATCATGTCGTACAGGCCCCAGTTGTTGGGTGCCTTCGTTCCGACGGGATGCGCCCTACCCTCTGAATTGTCGCTGTACCAAGCAATCTCGTCGATCTCGCCGTAGCGGTAGCCGGAGGTGTCGGCCTTGCACGCGTACTGCCACTCCGCCTCGGTGGCGAGTCGGTAGCCGGTTGCAGTCCGGTCCCACTGCGGAGAATCGGTGTCGACGTCTTGATATGCGGGCGTCAGACCGTCCTCGACGGACAGTGTGTTGCAGGTTGCGATGACGTCTTGCCAGGAAAGATCGACTGCGGGGTTGCTCGAATCGGCCGACGAATCTCCGTGAAGCAGTGCCCGGGTCGTGAGATGGCGCGCGAGGCGGAAGGATTCGACTCTCGAGGTCCACGCAGCGCCCTTGCGGTCGTCCCGAAGGTGTACCTCGCCGGCAGGGATCTCGATCATCAACTCCGCTGCTCCGGTCATACGTCCATCATCGCAGAACGGTAGTTGCTCACCCGGGGAGACGCTCGAACGCAGCCTGCGGATCAAGGCCGGTGCGCATGCGCCATGCGGTCAGTGCAAGCCCGAGACACACCACCTGTGCCGGATCATCGAGAGAAACTCCCATCAGCTTTTCGATACGAGTCAAGCGGGCATAGAGCGACTGGCGCCGGATCCCGAGCAAATCCGCGGTTCTCGCTTTGCTGCCCCGATGTGCGAGGTATGCATCGAGGGTTCGAACAAGATCTGCGGAATGTGCTGTGTCGTAAGCGATCAGCGAACCGAGCTGCTCCGTGACGAACGAGGACAAGGAAGCGGGTGTTGTGCCGGCGGCGAGCAGTCGTTGGACTCCGACGTCTCTCGCGAGGATCACGCCGGTTCGGGTGCCGAAACGCCGTGCGATCTGGACGACCTCGCGAGCTTGCGCGACGGCGGCCCCGACGCCGGACAGATCCTCGACCGGTGTCGCGACTCCGAGCGCGCGTACCGCGGAACCGCCGGGTCCGCGGCGTAGCAGCTCGTCGGCTTCGGTGAATGCCGTCCGAACTCGAGCGGGGGACGCGGCCGACCAGCCATGGGCGAGCACGATGACGTGATTCGCCGCAGTCCCGACCACACAGGAGCCGAGCACGGCTCGCACAGCGTTGCGCACCGGGTCCGCGAGCTCTCGAACCGGCGTTTGTCGATCGACGTCGACAGCGGCGACGAGGACATGTTGGCCCTCCGACAACGGCTTCCACCCGGCCGCTGTCAGTCGCTCGGACAAGTCGCCGTGCGATGTGAGCACTCCGCCTACCACGTCTGTGATCACCGACTGTGCGAGTGACTGACTGGGGCCGACATCGCCGTGGCGACCGAGTTCCAGAGCCACAGCCACGGCGGCGCAGTTGGCGACGGCAGTTCGGCGTGTGGTTGCCCGGCCATTCAGGACCAGTCGACCGAGCGAGTTTGTCGGCCCGCGTACGTCGTGGATCGTCCGTTCGGTCTCGGACCGTTCTGCGTCGGTTGTGCTGCGCTCGACGGTTCTGCCTTCAGCGTCGAGGAGATCGACACTGCACCCTGCGAGACGTGACACCTTGTTGAGCAGTGCAGTCATGCCTTGGCCCGCCACCACGATCCCCAGAAGTTCTTGCCAGACAGGCTCGCCGGCTCGTGCCGAACCGAGCGTGCGGCGGAGCATGAGGTCGTGAAAGTCTTCGACCATCCGCTCGAAGGGCACTACTGCGTGCAGTGCCAGGAACGCGAGCCCGCGCCGGCGCGAAGCCTCGACGAGCTCGGCAGGGGCGGTGAGGAAGGAGCGGCCGACTTCGATCGCGAGGGCGACGCATCCCGCGTCCGCCAATTGATCGATGTAGGCGGTGAGTTGCTCGGGGGATCGTCCGTGCAGGCCGAGACCCGTTGTCAGAAGGACCTCGCCTCCGGACAACAGTCCGCCCATCTCGTAGACCTCGGACGAATGGACCCAGCGGACCACCGCGGTGTCGACGTCGCCCGCGAGCACTTCGATTGCCGCGGCCTTGAACGAGGGCATCGCAAGAACTTGTCGCAGAGTAGGCAGCATTTCTTCATCGTCCGCCGAGGGGGCACTCCGTCATAGAGCTAGTTCTGCCGAACTGACAGGTTGTCCCTTGTCGGGGTATTACGACCGTGGTCGGATTGTGACACGAGCCACATTCAATGATTTTGGTCAGACTCCAGGAGCGCACATGAACCACCCGGCAGACACCGATGAGTATTTCCTCGGGCTAGCGATCGAACAGGCGAAGATCGGTTGGGAGGAGGGCGGCGTGCCGATCGGCGCGGCACTGATTCATCGCGGCGAGGTGCTTGCAGTCGGACGCAACCGTCGGGTCCAGATGAACAGCGCCATCCGTCACGGCGAGACCGACTGCATCGAGCGAGCCGGTCGGCTCCCGGCCTCGGTGTATCGCGAGTGCGTCCTCTACACGACTTTGTCGCCGTGCTTCATGTGCGCTGGAACTGCTCGTCTCTACGAGATCCCTCGAATCGTCGTCGGCGAGAATCGATCCTTCGAGTCGTCGGAAGAATGGTTGCGTAGCAGCGGAATTCAGATCGACGTCGTCGACGACGCAGAGTGCGTGGCATTGATGGACCGCATGCTGGCCGAGCGCCCGGGCCTGTGGCTCGAAGACATCGGCGAAGTTGTATGAGCAGCGCCGTCGAACCCGCCACGGTCGCAGGTGATTCGGAGAGTGCCGGCCCTCCGGTCGATCCGGACTATCCCGTAACTCCGGTTCCACTTCATGCACGGAAGCCGTTCTTCTCGCTCGCGGTGGTGTTGTTGGGGTTCACCATCTTCACGCCGACGATGTTGGCCGGAGCGGCGCTCGGTACCGCGTTTTCGTTCTGGAAACTGATGGTGGTGATCGCCGCCGGATCTGCCATCTTGGGGGTGTACGTCGCCATGATGGGGTTCGTCGGAGCCCGCACTGGACTGACAACAGTTGTGATGGCGCGCTACAGTTTCGGCACTCGCGGGTCCAAGCTCGCTTCGATCCTGCTCGGAGGTACCCAGATCGGCTGGTACGGAGTCATCATCGGAACGATCGGCGATCTCACCGCCCAGGCATTGGGCTGGGATTCCTATCTCGCCAGGGCGTCGGTGATGATCGCAGCGAGCATCTTGATGTGCATCACCGCCTGCTATGGCTACCGCGGAATGTATTGGGTCTCGCTAGTCTCGACGCCCTTGATCCTCGCGTTGGCCTGCTGGGTCGTATTCCGGTCCCTCGAAGAAGTCGGTGGATTCTCCGGCCTGGTCTCGGTTCAACCCGCGACGACCATGACGATCGCGCTCGCAATCACCACGGTGGTCGGCACGTTTGTATCGGCGGGAACGCAAGCGCCCAACTGGACCAGATTTGCCCGTTCCGGATCACAAGCGGTGTGGGCCTGCGTTATCGGGTTCCTCCTCGGAAACGGGTTGATGATCCTGTTCGGCGCCATCGGAGCTATCACGTTCCACGAGGGTGACTTCGTGCTGATTCTCTACAACCTCGGGCTTGTCGGCTGGGGCCTGGTCTTGCTGTTCGGGAATCTCTGGAAGAGCAACGCCGACACCGCATACGCCTTCGGGGTGGCCGGCGCCGAATTGTTCAGAAAGCCCCGCAAGACTCCGTTCGTCATCGGTGGATGTGTGATCGGCACGGCACTCGCTCTGACCGGTGTGCACAACCATCTCGTCGACTATCTGAGCCTGCTCGGAACATTCATCCCGCCGTTGGGCGGCGTGATCATCGCTGATTTCCTGTGCCGGTGGCGGCGCGGCATTCCCGAGGATTACATCCCGCGGCCGGTGCACTGGCGCAACCTCGCCGTTTATGCCGTCGCAGCGTTCCTCGCCTGGCTTTCCGGTGAGTTCGAGGTGGGAATCCCGCCGCTGATCGGGATCGTGGCAGCCATTGCTCTGACGATGTTCCTGCACAGGGTTTTTGGTAACACATCGGCAAACCGGGAAGTCTCGACCTCCACCGTCTAAATCATGCTTCAGACACAAGCGAGCCCCCGGCGGTATCCACCGCGCCGGGGGCTCGCGTAGTTCATGGGAAGGGCTGCTGACTCCGTCCCAACAATCATCGCAACACAGGCAGGTAGGGTGCCTCGATACCCTGCTCTTCGAATGCAGTCAGTGCCGAGCGCGCAAACGCGCGCTGGACCGCCCATTGGCGGCCAGGCTTGACCTGCGCCGTCACTCGGATGGTAATCGCCTCGGCAGTAACCGAATTGACTCCCAGCATCTCAGGTTTGTCGATCATGTCCGCCCTGATCGGTTCGGACTCCGCCGCCTCGAGGACAGCTCGCGTCGCCACCTCGCACGCTTTGTGCACGTTCGCGTTGTGGGCGATCGGGAGATCGAGAACGGCAGTGGCGTAACCCTGACTCATGTTGCCGACTCGCAGGATTTCGCCGTTGCGGCAGTACCACAAGGTGCCGTTGACATCTCGAATCGTGGTGACACGCAGGCCCACTGTTTCGACGGTGCCGACCGCGTCGCCGAGATCGACGACGTCGCCGACACCGTACTGATCCTCGAGCAGCATGAAGATGCCGGAGAGGAAGTCACGCACCAGGTTCTGTGCACCGAAACCGATGGCAAGACCGATGACGCCGGCTGATGCGATGAACGGCGCGACGTTGATCCCGAGGATGCCGAGAATCTGTAGCACACACCAGACGAGGATCACGATGGACACCGTCGATTTGAGTACCGAACCGATGGTCCGCGCCCGCTGCGATCTGCGTTCGTTCACCTTGGCGTTCGGAGACTTGCGGGGCTTCGACATTCGGTCGATCCCGCGGTGCAGTGCGAAGCGCAGCACTACTGCGAGCGCCACATAGATTGCGATCTCGACAGGTCGGTGAATCAGCCAGTCTCGGTTGGTGTCGGTCAGTTCCCATGCTTGTATTTCGGAAATCATCCCCATGCAGTCTACGGATTCGGGCCGATCCGGGCATCGGTGCAGGGCAACACCTCTTTGATGCCAGGGATACGCGGTTGACTTGGTTGGGTTCTATTGGTGTGGGTGCCAACCGGTGGGCGGTGCCGGTGGAGGGCTCTGCGAAGCTTGCACTGATCCGTATTGTTGAGCCGCGGCGGATCGCGGTGCGGCAGCGGCACGCATGCGAGCCGAAAGTGCCACAGCAAGTGCTGCTATCGCAGTCACCAACGCGATGACGGCGATGACAAGAACGGGAATGTTGACTGGGGCTTCCACTACCACCGGGGTTGGTTGGAAGACTTCTTGGGCCAGTAGATCCGTGAATACCGACAGTCTCGGTGTCATGTGTTCCCTCCGTGAGTAATTGTTGTTCCACCTGGCCATGTTTCGGTCAATTCGCGGGCGCGGCAAGAGTCCATTCGGATGACAAGTCGGTTGTGCGTGTCAGCTCGGACTAGGCTTACGACATGGCTGCGTTCACTGGCATACCCGTTGCTGCACTCGATTTCTACGAAGACCTAGAGGCCGACAACAGCAAGACGTGGTGGGCAGCGCACAAAGAGACATACGACGAGGTAGTTCGTCGTCCGATGGCGTCGTTGACCGCAGCGTTGGAAGACGAATTCGGCTCAGCCAAGCTCTTTCGGCCGTATCGTGACGTTCGATTCTCGAAGGACAAGATTCCGTACAAGACGCATCAGGGCGCGTTCGTCGGTCTCGCCGAGAGCTGTGGCTACTACGTGCAGGTCGACGCGGCAGGGTTGATGGTGGCCGGCGGGTTCTACGCCAGCAGTTCGGAGACTATCGCGCGATATCGAGCGGCTGTCGACGACGACGTTCGGGGACCGGAACTCGAGAAGATCCTGGCCTCCGTCGAAAAGGCCGGATTCACGATCGGCGGCGACAAGCTCAAGACGGCGCCTCGCGGATACACGGTGGACCACCCGCGAATCGAGTTGCTGCGTCACAAGTCGCTGACCGCTGGTCGTACTTACCCAAGCCCGTCGTGGTTGGACAGCGCCAGGACATTGAAGGAAGTTCGCACGGCGTGGCGCGCACTGACGCCTTTGGTCGAGTGGTCGGGGCAGGTGCTCGGACCGAACTGACCGTCCGACAAAAAGTGTGACGCAGACGTAGGAAAGTTCACCTCGAGTTCATCGAAACTCGAGACGCCTGGGGCTACCGTGGTGTGTGTAACCCAAAGTTTCGGCCCCGCTTCGAGTCGCAGCGCCGCAGTTCGAAGCCATTTTCTCTCGATCGACATCGTGAATAACCCGTGTCAGTGGAGACCATCATGGCTATGTTCCTCGCTCTCGTCCTGATCATCTCGGTTCTCGGAATCGTCGGCACCTACCTCGCATTCAGCGCGGTCTTCTTCGTCGAGATGCGCAAGCTCGACAAGTAGGGTGGCTCGATTTGGCCTGATTCGACTATTTCTGGGCCGATCGCGACGACCCTCTCTGCGTACGCTGTTAGGGCATCCTTATCCGCTCGCAACAGTGGATGAATCATTTCTTCTGGAGGTTCGACACGCATGCCCGCTCAATCCACGCTCTTGCTTCCCGAGGGTTACTCCGACAACCGCCTCGTCTCGGATCTCACTCGTCGGCAGTTCGGCTTCGGCGCCGGAATCGCCGGACTGGGCGCGTTCCTGGCTGCGTGCGGTGACAGCGGAAGCAGTTCGGGCGAAACCGAAATGCGTTCCGTGACGACACCTCTCGGAACGTATGACATTCCTGTCAATCCGAAGAGAGTTGTCGCGATCGACTCTCGGCTCGACCTCGAACCTGCTGTAGCTCTGGAACTTCCGCTGGTCGGCTACACGTACGCCCAGGCGACGCCGTGGGTGCCTATCGATTCGTCGGTACCGTTCCTGTCGGAGATCCCCAATCGCGAGCAGATCTTGGCGCTCGAACCCGATCTGATCGTGTGCCTCAACTACGAGAGCGAGTGGTGGCCGGTAGCCGAGATGTCTACCATCGCACCGGTTCTGACGACCGAGTTCACCGACGACTGGCGTACAAACCTCTCGCGGTTGTCGGGCTGGCTCGGTCGAACGGTCACACTCGATCGATTGACGCTCGACTACGACAATCTGATTTCCGACATCCGCAGTCGTCATGCCGAGAAGATTGCGTCCAAGACCGTCGCCAGTGTCTCGTTCATGCCAGACACGAACACGCTGTACGTCACGAGCATCCGTACGTCCGAGAAGGGCGACAAGCCCAGCGACATGACGCTCGGCGACATCGGTGGCAAAACTGCCACCTCGGAGGGGCTTGATCCCGAGGGTGGTGTCAGCCTCGAGGGCCTCGACGTGCTGGCCGGCGTCGACGGCTTCATGATTACCGAAAACGAGGACAGTGCGGCGTACCAGGCATTGGTGGCGAGCAAGCTGTGGCAGCGACTCCCGGCAGTGCAGGCGGGCAACGTCACCAGTCTGGGTGGCTCCACCTTCTACGGTTCGATCTACACGATTTCCTACGTGGCGCAGGGTTGGGATGCCCTCTACAACAAGATCAGCTGAATGCTCTGCCGACTGGACCGATGAGTTTCGGTAGCGCGGGCGGTCTAATCAGGTAGGCATTGACCAGACCTGAGGAGATCGACGTGAAAACAGAGCAATCCCCAGAGGTAGTGCAATCCCGCGACGGTACGACCATCGCGTACGAACGCTCCGGTGCCGGACCAGCAGTGGTCCTGGTCGCCGGAGCGTTCTGCGATCGAGGATGGTTCGATTCTCTCGCTGCGGAGTTGGCGGCGGACTTCACGGTGTACTCGTACGACCGGCGCGGGCGCGGGGACAGCGCTGACAGCCACGCGTTCTCGATCGACGACGAGGTGGAGGATTTGCGAGCAGTCGTCGCGGCAACCGGTGAACCACCGCTGGTCTACGGATTGTCGTCGGGTGCCGCGCTGGCATTGGAAGCCGCTGCGCAGGCCGTTCCGATGCGTAAGCTCGCCGTCTACGAGGCGCCGTACATGGACGACCAGCAGGACGAAACCGTCCAAAGTGATCTGGAGCGGTTGATTGCGGCCGGCGATAGGGAGGGGGCTGTGACCCGTTTTCTGGACCTGACCGGCGCGTCTCCGGAGATGGTCGACGAGATCAAGCGGAGTACCGATTGGCCCGACATGTGCGCTATGGCGCACACCCTGCCCTATGACGTCGCGGTGTGTGATCACGGCTGTGAGTCGCTCGACTGGCTGGCCTCGATTACCGTCCCCACGTTGGTTATGTACGGCGGCGACAGTGGTCGATGGGCGCCTGCTTCGGCAATGCGAATCGCCGAAAAAATTTCGGGGACAAAGACTTTGGAGATCCCCGGCCAGGGTCACGGCGTCGCTGATGGCGCCATTCTCCCGGCTCTGCGCGAGTTCTTTTCCGGCTAATCACTGAGCGGCGAAAACAATCGTCAACCTAGGGTTGACGTTTTCGGGTGCGTCAACCTAGGGTTGACGCATGAGCAAACCAGTGGAAATGACCAACAAGGTGCGGCTCGACGACCTCATCGACGCGATCAAGAAGGTGCACACCGACGCGCTCGACCAACTGTCCGACGCCGTGATCGCCGCTGATCATCTCGGTGAAGTTGCAGACCATCTGATCGGCCACTTCGTCGACCAGGCGCGCAGGTCGGGAGCGTCGTGGACGGAGATCGGCGCGAGCATGGGTGTCTCGAAGCAGGCTGCGCAGAAGCGTTTTGTTCCCAAGGCGCCGAGTGATCAGAAGCCGATGGATCCGAACGAAGGGTTCAACCGGTTCACTCCCCGGGCGAAGAACGTCGTCATGGCCTCGCAGAACGAAGCCCGCGCCGCCGGTAACGCAGAGATCCAGCCTGAGCACCTGCTCCTGGGGCTTGTCGAGGAGCCTGGCGGGTTGGCTGCGAAGGCGATAGTGGCGCAGGGGGTGGAGCTTGGCTCCGTTCGGGCCGCGGTGGCCGGTGTACTACCGGCTCCGACTTCCGAACTACCAGAACTCATTCCGTACGACGCTCGTGCGCGCAAGGTTCTGGAACTGACGTTCCGTGAGGCTCTTCGCCTGGGCCACAACTACATCGGCACCGAGCACATCCTGCTCGCACTACTCGAACTCGAAGACGGATCAGGTGTTCTGGCTGACCTCGGAATCTCGAAATCGGTTGCGGAGTCGAACATCGTGGGAGCTTTGGCCGTCATTCAGGATCAGTGATTCATGTGTGAGCCTGATGCAGAAGAGGGCCGCACCCTTGCGGGTGCAGCCCTCTTCTTGTGTCACTGATTAGACAGCGCGCACATTGGTGGCCTGAGGACCCTTCTGGCCCTGGCCAACCTCGAACTCCACACGCTGGTTCTCGTCGAGCGACTTGTAGCCGTTGCCCGAGATTTCAGAGTAATGAACGAACACGTCCGGTGTTCCGTCGTCGGGAGCGATGAAACCAAAGCCCTTTTCGCCGTTGAACCACTTCACGATGCCCTGTGCCATACCGATACTCCCTACAAACTCGATCCGGGCCCTCACATCGAAGTCCCGATCTCGATGTGTCTATCCTCCCATGCCGCGCAAGTCGAACGGTGGGCGACGTGCAGAAGCGAGTTTGTCAGGGGCCGACAAGGAGGAGGGATACCGATCTTCGGCACTTGTCTGATCAATCCGTCGAAGGCCTGGACTCGTGGCTCGCATGCCAGCCTGCGGGGCTAGACCAGCGAGAAAGCTGCCCAGCGCGGTTCTCGCGCTCGGATCGTTCGAAGTCGACAACGTAGGGACCCCATGGGAGCTGAGGGTGGGCTAACCTCTCATTCGCTGTGCCCTCGGCGCGCGCAGCAGACGCCGAGTAGGAGAGTGCGCACATGTACGGAACGATTCGCGAATCACCCACGACTGCTGACCTTGTGGATCAGCTCAACCGCCGCGGGTTCTTCGGTGTAGGCGCAGCGGCAGCGGCGGCCATCCTTGCGGGTTGTTCGACGTCGTCAGATTCCGCTGACGCCGGCGAGCAACGCCAGGTGATCAACGCGCTCGGGACCACGACGATCTCGGGAAAGCCGGAAAGGATCGTTGTCGCCAGCGACTTCACGGATCTCGAATTTCTCCTGTCCCTCGGCGTGCACCCCGTCGCCTACGGCAATACTGGAGCGTGGGACCGCGGCGCTCTGCCGTGGCAGAGCACCGCGGGAATAGCTGATCTCGAAAGCTTCGACACCACAGGCGAAATCAACCCGGAAATCATCGCGCGCTACTCGCCGGACCTCATCATCGGAATGAAGACTTATCTCGAACCGGCGGCTGAGAAGCTCAGTCAGATCGCGCCGGTCGTGGCGTTGGACTGGACCACGTCGTGGCGTGACGGCGTCGCCACGGTCGGGCAGGCTGCTTTTGTCGACGAGGCTGCTACCGCAGCGATCGCCCGGACCGACGCTCTGATCGCCGATACCGCTGCTTCGCTGAACGGTTTGGGTGGCAAGGCGATCATGATCGGCTCGATGTACGGCGACCAGTTGTATGTGCAAGGTGATGCCAGTGCGCCCGGGGTTCTGCTGCGCGAACTCGGACTCAACTATCGCGGATACAACGCCGAGCAGATGGCTGCTCTGTCGATTGAGCAGGCCGAAGTACTCGCGCCCGCAGACATTCTGCTCAGCCTCGCTTCTGATCCGGAGGCGACGGCGAGGTTGGAGAACTTCGCAGTCTTCCAGAACCTCCCCGCGGTGAAGGCGCGAGCCTACGCGCCTGTCGAACTTCTGCTCTCGAATGCCTTCGTCGACAATTTCGGTCCACTGAGCGCGCCCTACGCTTTGCCGCAGCTCGCCGAGGTCTTGACCGGACTCGCGGCAGGCCAGGGGAAACAGCTCGCCTGACCTCGCTTCCGAGCCTGCGGACGCTACCTCGGCCTAGCATCGAGACATGGTGGACATAGATCTGACGGGCCGCGCCGCAGTAGTCGGCGGATCACAACCGCTGCGAGCGATACTCGAAACACCCACTACCCCCGGCCCGTGGCCGGGGGTAGTGATGATTCACGAGGCCTTCGGGCTCGAAGAGGTAATGCAGCGGCAAGCCAAGCGACTGGCCGCAGCTGGGTTCTTGACGCTCGCCGTCGACCTTTACAGCGCGGGTGGAGCGAAACGGTGCCTCGTGCCCACCATGACGTCGATGCTTCGAGGGCACGGCAAGGCGTTCACCGACATCGAAGTCGCTCGCAGTTGGCTGGTGGAATCCCCGGACTGCACCGGAAAGATCGGTGTCATCGGATTCTGTATGGGTGGTGGCTTCGCGATGGTCAGCGCCGGAGATTTCGATGCCGCCTCGGTCAACTACGGCCAGCTTCCACGCAAACTCGATGAGGCCGTCGTGGATTCGTGCCCGATCGTCGGGAGCTTCGGAGGCAAGGACTTCTCGCTCCGCGGCGCCGCAACGAAGCTGGAGACGGCGCTCAGCAATGCCGGTATCGAGAACGACGTCAAGGAGTACCCCACAGCCGGCCACGCGTTCCTCAACGACGCGGAGGCCGGACCCAAGATCCTCCGTCCGCTGGAGCGAATTCTCGGAATCGGTCCCGATCCTGTTGCAGCGCAGGATGCCTGGAAACGTATCGACTCGTTCTTCGAACGCCACCTGGCCTGATCAGCGACTGGTTCTCTCACCGCCGTTGACTGCCAATACCTGACCGGTGATCTGCCGCGCACCCGGTGAGGCAAGGAAGTGGACGGCCGATGCGATGTCGTCCGGCGTTCCGGCGCGCTTGGTGCTGGTGGATTCGATCAACATCGCGCGACGATCGTCCGTCAGGAAGTCTCGGAAGAACTCCGTGTCAGCGATGTAACCGGGGGAGACGATGTTCGCGGTGATGCCTTCGGGGCCCAGTTCGGCGGCCAGATCGATATTCCACGTCGCAACTGCGGCTTTGGCGGCGCCGTACGCTCCAGCGCCCTTGTCGGCGGCGATCGATCCGATGGTGATGACGGCACCGCCGCTGGGAATTCGATCGCGAACTGCTGCTGTGGTCAACACTGCCGAGATCAGATTGGAGTCCAGATTGGCACGCCACGCCGCGGCCAGGGATTCCAGATCTGACGGTGCTTCGCGGTCGAAGTCCGTGTTGCCACCGGCGCAGTGAACGACGACGTCGATGGTTCCGGGAAGCGAATCCTGCAGCTGCTTCAGGTCTTTCGGGTCGGAGTTGTCACACGTCACGGCGTGAACATCGGCCCCCAACTCCAGTGCGGTCTTTTCGAGTGGTTCCGTGCGTCGGCCGGTGACAAAAACTGTGTCTCCGTCTCGGGCGAACGCGCCCGCTACTGCGCGCCCGATCCCTGTTCCGCCGCCGGTTACCAGAACTGTGCGAGTCATGCCTACCTCCGTGAGCTACGTTTAGACCTATACGAAGAACGTATCATTTAGAGCTAAACGAGGTGTGCAGTGGTGGGCGACTACAACCCGGACGACGCGGTGGACGCGGTTGCGTTGGCCTGGCTTCGCGAGAGGCCGGGCACGCCTGTAGAAGGTATCGGCATCGTGACCAGGCTGTGGATGTGCGCCAAGCTGCTGGGGGAAGATCGCCGACGGGTACTGGCCTCGGCAGGTGCGGACACGGCGACACTGGATCTGCTCAGTGTCCTGCGGCGATCCGGCGAGCCGTATCAGTTGACGACTCGCCAGATCACGGAGCAGACCGGAGTCACGGCCGGTGCGATCTCGCAGCGACTCGCGCGCGCGGAAAACGCGGGTCTGGTGGAGAGATCTCCCGCCGCGGAGGGGTCACGAATTGTGCTCGTGACACTCACTGCCGCCGGCCACGAGCTGGTGGAGCAATTGGTGGACCGAGTCCTCGGCCGTGAAGCCGAACTGACGTCGATTCTCACAAAGCAGCAGCAGGCCGAACTCACCGACCTGCTGCGTGTCTTTCTCGACGGCCTACGAGGCGAACTCGGAGACCCCGGCGTTGCACACGTCGGGGCTTGATCAGGACAGGCGCTCGAACACCGCAGCCAGGCCCTGCCCGCCGCCGATGCACATCGTCTCGAGGCCGTAACGCGCTTCGCGACGGTCCATCTCGCGCAACAGGGTGGCCAGGATTCGCCCACCCGTGGCGCCGACCGGATGTCCGAGGGAGATGCCGGAGCCGTTGGGGTTGATTCGCGGGTCGTCGGGTTCGAGCTTCCAGGTCCGCAGGACTGCAAGTGCCTGTGCCGCAAAGGCTTCGTTGAGTTCGATGACATCCATGTCCGCCAGGGTCAGCCCGAGTCGGCCGAGTGCCTTCTCCGACGCCGGCACGGGGCCGATGCCCATGGTGCGCGGCGGAACGCCCGCAACGCTCCAACTTGCCAGGCGCGCGAGCGGTCGCAGTCCGAGAGCGCGGGCCTTGTCGACGGTGGTGACGATCGCTAGCGCTGCGCCGTCGTTCTGACCGCTGGCATTACCTGCGGTGACAGTGGAGTCGGGGTCGATCTTTCCGCGCATGGGTCGAAGGCGCGCAAGCGATTCCATCGAGGTGTCGGCGCGCGGATGCTCGTCGGTGTCGACGAGGAGGGCCTCACCCTTGCGCTGCGGAACGGATACCGGAACGATTTCCTCGGCGAAGACGCCGTTCTTCTGTGCTGCGACGGCACGCTGATGCGACTGCACCGCGAGTGCGTCCTGATCTTCGCGGCTGATCGAGAACTCGGCGCGCAGGTTCTCTGCCGTTTCGATCATTCCGCCGGGGACCGGGAAGTCGCGTCCACCGGCTGTGATGCGGGCGCGGGCCAGGCGATCGTTGAGTGCAACACCCTCACCCTTGACGCCCCAACGCATTCCGGTCGCGTAGAACTCGGCCTGGCTCATCGACTCGGCACCGCCGGCGAGGACCAGATCACTGCCACCGGACTGAACCTGCATGACAGCCTGGATGATTGCCTGCAACCCCGACCCGCACCGGCGATCGACCTGCATGCCGGGAACGTCCACACCCAGACCGGCGTTCAGCGCCGCGATGCGTCCGATCGCAGGGGCCTCGCCGTTCGGTGAAGCCTGGCCGAGGATGACGTCGTCGATCTCCGCGCCGGAAATGCCGGTACGCGTGACGAGTTCGGTGATCAGCGTCGAGGCGAGATCTTCCGGGGCAACGTCGCGGAATACACCGCCGAAGCGGCCGACAGGGGTGCGGAGCGGTTCACAGATGACAACGTCAGACATTGGTTCTTCCTTGGGTCTGCCCGATCAGCGAGTAGCTGCCGAGTGATTGTTGGACGACTGAGTACGTCCGAGATCGATGGAGATGGCGTCTGCGGTGGCGACTGCGGCCGGAACCAGTTCATCGCGAACAGCTTCGGCGCTGTAGCGGGCAGCCTGGGTGGAGATGTTGACGGCCGCGACCACGTCACCGGTTGCGTCCCGGATGGGTGCGGCGAGAGAGCGCAGACCCTCTTCGAGTTCTTGATCGACTATCGCGAATCCGTCGGCGCGAATCTTCTCGAGTTCGGCGCGCAGTCCGTCGGCGGTCGAGATGGTCTTGCCGGTCAGCCGGGCGAAGGACACTCGGGCGAGGTAGGCGTCCAATGCGTCGTCCGGCAAGCCGGCGAGCAGGACCCTGCCCATGGACGTCGCATAGGCGGGAAAGCGCGTGCCGATGGTGATGGACACCGTCATGATGCGGCTGACCGGAACACGAGCCACGTAGACGACGTCGTCACCGTCGAGGATCGACACGGACGTGGATTCACGGACCTTGGCGGACAAAGCTTCCAGATGCGGCCCGGCAATCTCGGGGAGAGACAGACTGGACAGGTAGCTGTAGCCGAGTTCGAGGACGCGAGGCGTCAACCAGAACACCGAACCGTCAGTACGTACGTATTCGAGTTCGACGAGTGTGAGCAGGAAGCGGCGAGCGGTCGCACGCGTGAGATCGGTGTGCCTGGCAACCTCGCTGAGGGTGCGACGCGGGTGCTCACCGTCGAAAGCCTTGATGACGGAAAGCCCACGGGCCAGCGACTGCACGTAGTCCGGGGACGGTCCCGGCGCCTGCTCGCTGCTGTTCTCACTCATGGTGTCTCGTTCTCCTCAGGTTCGGCCGAGAGGTCCGCGAGTGCTTGCTTTCCCAGCGCAAAAGCCAAGTTGCTGTTCGGCACACCCGCGTAGACCGCAGTATGGAGAAATACTTCCACGAGTTCGTCGGGATCGATCCCGGCACGCAGCGCAGCGCGAATGTGCATGTCGAGTTCGTGTTCGTTGCCGACGGCGGTGAGGATCGCGAGAGTGAGGAGCCTGCGGGTGTGGTGATCGAGGCCGGGGCGTGACCAGATGTCGCCCCACGCCGTGCGAGTGATGAAGTCCTGGAACGGGGCCGTGAATTCGGTGGCGCCGGCGATGGAACGGTCGACGTGGGCGTCGCCGAGCACCTGGCGTCGTACGGTCATGCCTGCCGACACCGCGGCGCTACGTTGGGCGAGCGCAGATGTGTGCGAGGCGATATGCGTGGCAAGTAGTTTGGTGACGCGCCCGGCCTGTTCGACGCTGGCGAGGTGTGCGCCGGGATCAACGACGTGCAGTACCGCGTCGGCGATACCGTCGGCGATCGCGCTCAACGTCGCCGGAGGCGTCGCCGGATCCTGCTCGCCAGCGATGAGGAGCGTCGGAGCGACGATGCGTGCCAGGTCGGCGCGGCCGTCCCACACCGAAAGTGCCTCGCAGCAGGCGGCATAACCCTCGTCGGGTGTGGCTTCGACCATTGCGACGTGGCGGGCAACTAGTTCCGGATCGTTGTCGGCCAGTCCCGGCGTGAACCAGCGTCCGACGACGGCGGCCGCGATGGACGCGATACCGTCCGCTCGGACAGCCTGGGCGCGATCGATCCATGGCTGAGCCGGGGCGAACTGCGAGGACGTGCACATCAAGGTCAACGTCTCGACGCGAGTGGGGTTGTGTGCGGCGATCCACTGGCTGACGGCGCCGCCGAGGGAGAGCCCAACGAGATGTACGGACTCGAGTTCGAGCGAATCGAGGAGAGCGATGACATCGCCGGCAAGATCGGCAATGGAGTAGGGGCCGGCAGGTACCGGTGACTTGCCATGGCCGCGATGGTCGACGGCGATGACGCGGTAGCGATTCGACAGCGCGTGAATCTGCGGCTGCCACATGGACAGATCGGATCCGAGTGAACCCAGGAGAACTACTGCGGGAGCATCAGGATTGCCGGTCTGTTGAAAGTTGAGCGCGACGTTCATCGAGATCCTCCTGTAGGGCGTTCGGCGAGGGCACGGTCGACCAGATCGGTGGCGTGGCCCAGATAGTGTGCGGGGTCGAGTAGTTCGGCGATCTCCGCTTCGCTCAGGTGCGCGGCGATGGCGGGATCACGATCCAACCTGATTCCGGAAGTGGCTGCCGCTGTGACGATGTCGCGTGCTCGATCGGTGTGCGCGGACAGTGCCTTGGTGACCCGCTCGGCGAGAATCAGGCCACCGGTGATGTCGAGATTGCGTGCCATCGACTCGGTGTGCACTTGCAGGCCGGTGAGGCTGACGGAAAGCTGGTGCGCTGCTCCGCCTGCCAGACGCAGGAGTTCGGTGACGGTTTCCCACTCGGCGTGCCAGGGGCCTGCAGCGCGGGCGAATTCGTGATCCATGTTCGACAGGGCTGTGGCGACCAGTGCGGGAGCACGTCGCGCTGCTGCGCGGGCGGTGATCGCCGCAACCGGATTCTGCTTGTGCGGCATGGCCGATGAGCCGCCCGGAGCGCTTTCGGCGACCTCGGAGAGTTCGGTGGACGCCATGACGGTGATGTCGGTGGCGGGCTTGGAAACAGCGCCGGCGACGATACCGAGCGTCGTCGCGAGTTCTGCGATGGTCACGCGGTCGGTGTGCCAGGGAGCAACCTGCCTGGCCAGGCCGAGTTCGTCGGCAAGTGCATCGGCGATCCTGAGCCCGTCGGGATACAACGCAGCGAGTGTGCCTGCGGCGCCGCCGAACTGAACCGGCAACGTGGACAGCACGATCTCGAGGCGGATCGCGGCGGCGTCGAGTGCCGTGAACCAACTCGAGGCCAGAAGGCCGAAAGTGGTCGGAAGTGCCTGCTGGCCCAGAGTTCTCGCGACCATCGGAGTGGAGCGATGGAGGCGGGCGAGGTGGGCGGCGGAATCGGCGGCGCGTGTCAGGTCGGCAAGAACCACCGCGCCCGCGCGTCGCGTCAACAGCATGAGAGCGCAGTCCATGATGTCCTGGCTGGTGGCTCCCGGATGCACCACGGAGGCAGGCACACCTTCCTGTCCCACCCTTTCGCGAAGCATCTTCACCAGCGGGATGACAGGATTTCCACCGGCTGCCGACGCCCGGCCGAGCGCCACGATGTCCAGACCACCCGGTTGTGAGAGTTCGGCCGCAGCAGCAGCCACCGCGGCGCAATGTTCCCCGTCCGCCAATCCGACGGTGGCCATCGCGCAGCTCAGCGCGGCTTCCACGTCGAGCAACGCGGTGACCCACGCCTGGTCGGACAGGTGTTCCGCTACTCGGGTGGCCCCGAACACCGGATCGAACAGTGCGCCGCGAGTGGGCATGTGTACTCCTCTTACAGTTCGAAGAAGGGCGTCTCGACGCCGTTCGCGTCCTCGTCCTGAACATAGACCGTCCAGGAGTACCCATCGTCGACCTTGGTTGCAACCAACTTCGCGCGTTCGGTTTCGCTCAGTGAAGACAGCACCGGATCTGTTGCGTGTGCGTCGGTGTCCTCGGGGAAGTACAAGCGGGTGACCAGGCGGTCGAGCATGCCGCGAGCGAAGACCGACACGTTGACGTGCGGGGCTTCGTCCACATCCGTTTCAGTCGGCTGCGCTCCGGGTTTGACGGTGTGAACCAGTGCGGTGCCCGTGGGATCCGCTGCGCTGCGGGCGAATCCGCGAAAACCCGTCGGAGTGAGGTCCACTGCGCCGCGGGGGTCGTCCGGATGGTTGAAGCGTCCGAGCGTATCGGCCTGCCATGTTTCGATCATCGCGTCCGCGACGGGTGTACGGGCGCCGTCGATCACCGTGATGGCCAGCGTGATTCGTCCGGGGGTATCGCTCGGGGCAGCGTCGGGGCCGTCCGTCCAGGGGAGGCCGATGTGCCAGTACGGCCCGACGGTCTGAGAGGGCGTGACACCGAAGGGGGCAGTGGTGAAGTCGCCGGGGACGACCGGATAAGTGGGTGCGGGCTTCGCGGTGTGATCAGTCATCGTGGTCTTCCTCGTTCTCGAATACGGAGGCGTTACGGCCGCGCAGGACGATGTCGAAGCGGAACCCGAGAGCCCAGTTGGGGACTGTGGCGTCGTAGTCGAAGACGCTGACCATGCGATGACGGGCCTCTTCGGGCACCGCGTTGTAGATCGGGTCCTGGAAGAACATCGGATCGTCGGGGAAGTACATCTGCGTCACGAGGCGCTGCGTGAATGCCGTGCCGAACAGCGAGAAATGGATGTGGGCCGGTCGCCAGGCGTTGTCGTGGTTCATCCACGGGTAGGCGCCGGGCTTGATCGTGGTGAAGCTGTAGTGGCCGTTCGCGTCGGTCACGCAGCGACCGAGCCCGTTGAAGAACGGGTCCAGCGGCGCGGGCCAGTTGTCGCCGGTGTGGCGGTAGCGTCCACCGGCGTTGGCCTGCCACACCTCGAGCAGCGTGTGGGGGACCGGCTTTCCGTCGCCGTCGAGTACGCGCCCGTGGACGACGATGCGCTGCCCCTGTGCTTCGCCGCCGTTGGCAATGGTCAGGTCGTTTTCGCCGGCGCCGACGCGATCTTCGCCGAATACCGGCCCGGTGAGCTCCGTGAGGCGCTGGGGGAGCAGCTTCAGCGGTTGCTTCGGGTGGCGAAGAGAAGTGGTCTTGTAGTCCGCGAAATCGGCCGGGGCGTTGACGCCAGTCGGCCGCTGGTACCTCGGCGGTAGATGCAGCATAGGGAACCTCGTCGTTCGGTTACGTGAAGGTGTTCGCAATGTGTACATGTGTTGCGCTCTGCGAACAGAATAGTTCGTGAATGTGACCCAGGCAATGCCGGGGGCAAAAAATGTTCGTGATGCGCACGGGGGTTCACAATACGTACGCACCGCGCTACTGTGATCGACATGATGGACAAAGTCATTCCCACTGCTGCCGAGGCCGTCGCCGACGTGCCGGACGGCGTCACGATCGCTGTCGGAGGTTTCGGACTCGTCGGAGTGCCGGAGATCCTCATCGATGCGCTCCTCGCGCAGGGCGCGACGTCACTCGAAACGGTGAGCAACAATTGCGGCACCGACGGGTTCGGGCTCGGAGTGCTCCTGGAGAAGGGGCGCATCCGCCGTACTGTCAGCTCGTACGTCGGCTCCAACAAGGAGTTCGCGCGTCAGTACCTTTCCGGTGAGCTCGAAGTCGAACTGACGCCGCAGGGCACGCTCGCCGAGCGCATGCGTGCCGGGGGAGCCGGAATTCCCGCGTTCTTCACCCCGGCCGGCGTCGGCACCCAGGTCGCCGACGGTGGCCTGCCACTGCGTTACGACGGCAGCGGCGGCATCGCAGTTGCGAGTCCGCCCAAGGAAACTCGTGACTTCGACGGCGTCACCTACGTGATGGAGCGCGGCATCGTCGCCGACTATGCACTGGTCCATGCCTGGAAAGGTGACCGGCATGGCAACCTCGTCTACCGCGCGAGTACCCAGAACTTCAATCCGGCTGCAGCAACGTCGGGGCGCATCACCATTGCGCAGGTCGAGCACCTCGTAGAGCCGGGTGAGCTCGACCCCGCCGAGATCCACACGCCGGGCATTCACGTTCAGCGTGTTGTCCACGTCGGCCCCGTGACGGTCGGCATCGAGAATCGGACGGTACGAGCATGACTTCTGTACTACCCACCAAACTCACCCGCGAAGAGATGGCGGCCCGCGTCGCGCGCGAACTCGAGGACGGGCAGTACGTGAACCTCGGCATCGGTATGCCGACGCTGGTTCCGAACTACCTCCCGACCGATATCACCGTCGTATTGCACTCGGAGAACGGCGTTCTGGGCGTGGGGCCGTACCCCACCGAGGACGAACTCGATCCCGAGCTGATCAATGCAGGCAAGGAGACCATCACCGTTCTCCCCGGTGCGTCGTTCTTCGACTCCTCAGCGTCGTTCGGCATGATCCGCGGCGGCCAGGTCGACGTTGCCGTGCTCGGTGCCATGCAGGTCAGTGCCACCGGAGACCTCGCGAACTGGATGATCCCCGGCCACATGGTCAAAGGCATGGGCGGCGCGATGGATCTGGTCCACGGCGCAAAGCGTGTCATCGTGATGATGGAGCACGTCTCGAAGAAGGGCGAGCACAAGATCGTGGAGGAGTGCTCACTTCCGTTGACCGGTAAGGGCTGCGTCCAGCGAATCATCACCGACATGGCCGTGATCGACGTGACTGACGACGGTCTCCGCCTGGTGGAGACGGCTCCGGGCATCAGCGTCGACGACGTGGTTGCTGCCACCGGTGCGAAACTGATTCTCTGACAAGTCGTTTCATCGATGTGCTCAGCCGCCGGGTCGTGACTTTCAACCGACCCGGCGGCAGCATTACGCCCCGACGTCGTTCAGTTCGCTCTCGACCGGAATCCAAAGTTTGAATCGCGCGACGGTGAAATCGTCGTTGTACTCGGTACGCATTATCTCGGGACCAGGCACGGAGCGAAAAGGGTTGGCCGGGAACCATTCCGTGCAGATGTCTCGCCACAGATACTGCACAGGCTCGATTGCCGATCCGTCGGCGGTGAACACGGCCCACGTGTGTGCGTCGACCGAAAGCGCTTCGAAGCCTGAGGGCGCGGTTTCGCCGGTGACCACTCCCAGGTAGTAATCCAGTTCTGTGCCTTCGGTTCTGGGATGCGCCAAATTGTCGACAACACTGACGATTCCCTCCGGTTCTTGATCGGACAGTTCGCGCAGCCCTCGCAGCGCGACCTTGTCCACGGTGCGGGTGAAATCTTCGATGGCAGAATTGGGACCTTCGTGAACCAGTGGTACCCGGGTTTTGAATCCGACTACCGTCAAGGCGGGTTTGTCTACAAGCATGTAGTCCATCGGTGTGGCTCCTTCCAACGTCACGTGAATGACAAGCTTCGGTTGTGATTTGAGAACGGCGGGAGCGCGTTTGACTGCGCCGGGACTCACGCCGTGAAATGTGGTGAACGCTCGTGTGAAGGCTTCCGCGGACGAGTACCCGTACTTCACGGCTGTCTCTAACACTCCTGACCTGCTGACCGACAACTCGGCACCGGCGAGGGTGAGTCGACGTCGACGGATGTACTCCGACACGGGGATGCCGGCTAGGGCCGAGAACATCCTTCGGAAGTGATATTCCGAGGTGGTTGCCAGCCTTGCCATCTCGGCTGTGTCGATCTCGCCGCTCAGATTGCCTTCGATGTAGTCGAGCGCGCGGTTCAGTCCGTCGATCATCGTGTCTTCCTGTTCACGGGTTTCACGCTACGCAGATCGCCTCGGTCGTACCCGACTATCCGTGCCCGAAAAAGTAGGGCAGGAAATGCATCTGGACAACTCAGTTAATCATCATTATCTTGAATCGAACATCGATGGTTGACCAGGAGGCACAGTGAGCACCCGTTTTCCGCAGGCTGAATTGACCGAGGTGCCCGAGGACATCGCCACCAAGATTCTCGAGATCCAGGAGAAGTCGGGGTTCGTGCCCAACGTCTTCTTGATGTTCGCTCGTCGGCCAGCCGAGTTCCGGGCATTCTTCGCGTACCACGACGCGATCATGCTCAAGGAAGATTCCGCGCTCACCAAGGGTGATCGAGAAATGATCGTCACCGCGATCTCTGCGGCCAATAAATGTACGTACTGCGTTGTTGCGCACGGCGCGATTCTGCGTATCTACGAGAAGAAGCCGCTGGTCGCCGATCAGGTTGCGGTCAACTATCGCACTGCGGAGATCTCCGATCGTCAGCGCGCGATGCTCGACTTCGCCACCAAGGTGAACTCCGCCTCTCACGAAATCGCCGACGCCGATTTCGATGCTCTCCATGAGCACGGCTTCGGTGACGAGGATGCGTGGGACATTGCGGCGATCACTGCCTTTTTCGGCCTCAGTAACCGAATGGCGAGTTTTTCCGGCATGCTGCCCAACTCGGAGTTTTACCTGATGGGGCGAGTTCCGAGGTCCTGATTCCTGCTCGCTGAACATAAGCTTCCAATTTTTCGGACCGACCGGTCGTAACGTCTGGAACTCAGCCGACGAAGTAAAGGCTGTCCACGCCGGAATTGCCGTCTTCGTAAAGAAGGCCGAAAGGTTGAGCGCTATGTCGGAGAAGTCCATCGCCCATTCTCGGAGGGTCCGCTCTGCGGCCGCCGGTGCCGTACTCGCTCTCGGATTGGCGGTGGGCGGCACGGGAATTGCATCGGCAGAGCCGGAAACCGTGTGTACCCCGAGCGCAGATCCGCTGGTGACCTGCGCTGAGGAAGAGGCAGTTCCCACTACCGACGCCGACGCGGCGACAAGCACCGAGACCGCACCCGAGAAGGCCGAGGCCGGCGCTGCAGAAGCAGGTACTGCCGGAACCGCGGGAACGGACGCCGCAGCACTGGCGGAAGCCGAAGCAAAAGCCAAAGCCGCAGCCGACGCCGCAGCGAAGGCGGCCGAAGCAGCCGCGACGGCAGGGGTCGACTCGTCCGCAGCGACAGACACTTCGGTGAAGGCGACCGAGGCAATGACTCAGGCGAGCGTCGAGGCAACCAAGGCGGCGGTCGAGTCGACCCAGGCCAAGGCTGAGGCCGGAGCAGCAGAACAGTCTGCCAAGCAAGCCGAAGAGGCGGCCAAGGTTGCGGAGTCCGCTGCGGCCGACGCCAAAGAGGTAGCAAAAACAGCGCAGGCAGAAGCAGACGCTGCCGCAGCCAAGGCAACGGAACTCGAGGAAGCTGCGAAGGCCGCCGGTTCGGGGACCAAGACCGAAGAGGCAGCAAAGGCGCGCGCCGAGGCCAACGCTCTGCAGGCCAAAGCAGATGAGGCGAAGGCCGCCGCGGATGCAAACGCCAAACTGGTAGCGGACAAGAACAAGGAAGCCGACGAAGCCTTCAAGAACTGGGACATCGCGAAGGGACTCGCCGCAAAGGCTCAGGCGCTGGCCGCCGCTTGGAATGCCAAGCAGCTCGCGATCACCGTCAAGGAAACTCAGAAGGTGGCCACCGCCGCCGAAACCACCGCCAAGGCAGCCGAGTCCGCGGCTGCAACCGAGGTAGAAGCTGCCACGGCCGCCCGTAAGGCCGCCGACGAAGCTGCTGCTACCGCAGCTTCTGCACAGAAGGACGCCGACGCTGCACAGAAGGCCGCAGAGACGGCCCAGGCCGATGCTGCAGGGGATGCGGCCACCGACAAGCGAGCAATCGCCGACGAAAAGGCTGCCGAAGCCGCCAAGAAGGCCGAAGCTGCCGAAGCGGCGAGCAAGAAGGCACAGGATCTTTACCTGGCCGCCGAAGACGCCAAGGCCGCAGCCGACGCCGCAGCTGCAAAGGCCAAGGAAGCTCAGGCTGCCGCGGCTGCCGCAAAGGCCGAAGCGGATGCAGCGCAGAAGATCGTCGACGAGCTCAAGGCAAAGGGCGAGAAGGAGATCGACAACGGAACAGGCGTCGGCGGTGAAGTGATCATCGGTGAGCACACTGACGACGGTTCCGGAGTCACGAAGGTAGACGAGACCACCGCTGTAGTGAACAAGACCGGCGTGAAGCTGGTCGGCTACTACAACAACAAGGGCGCCTTCGACGTCGTCGACTACTACGTCACCGACGCCGACGGTGATCCGGCACTTGCCGGAAGCCTGCCCCCGGTCGATCTTGCTCTCGGTGACACTGCAAGTAGCACCAGCGGTAGCAGCAGTTCCAATCTGCCTGCTGTGCTGATCGGCGTCGGAGTCGTGGGCGCCGCAGCCGCAGCAGCTACGACGGTGGTCGTCCGTCGCAAGCGTCATGACGGTACGGGCAACACGTCTGCGTAGCGCGGGCCTCTCGGCGGTAGCGATCCTCGCACTCCTCGTATCCGGATGTTCGGGCGAGAACGCTGGATCGCTACCTGACCGCTCGCCGGTGCAGTCGCATATCGCGGCTGCACCGGCATCGGTGAACGTCGACCCGGCCGAACCGGAACGGATCGAATTGAGGTCTGCGTCCGGGGCTACGTACCTGAGCAGTCCGTTGCACGCGGAGAAACTGATGCGCGGCGGCGAGAGTGGACAGCAGCTGAATCCGGTCGACGAGCTGCCGGTGTGGTGGGGCGAGAGCGGACTGCCGGGAACGTCGACCGCACAGACCGTTGTTGTCGTCGGGCACAACTACACCACTCGCGAAGCACCGTTCCGAGCGCTACGCGTAGTGGAGCCAGGTGATCGCGTCCTGCTGGAAACACCGAACGGAGTGCTCGAGTACGACGTCGAAACCGTCGGGCCGCTGCACAAAGGTTCGCTGCTGGGCGCACACGAGTTGCGCGAATCCGTTCCGGGACGGCTGATCCTCGCCAATTGTGATGTCGTCGAGGGGGAGTCGACGCCGGACAACTACATCGTCGTCGCTCAGCTGGCAACGCACTGAATCCGCGACAGTGCAACAATGGGTACATGGATTCTCTCGGTCTTCTCTCGGAACTGGTAGCCCTCGACACGGTCTCCGGAGAGGCAGCTCCCCAGCGCAGAGCCATGGATTCGATTGTCTCGTTGGTGCTCTCGCGTGCGCCGCAGGCAAAGGCGGAGTCGGATCTGACCGGCAAACATCCCTGGGCCTTGATCACCAACGAAGCAGCCCCCTCGGCGGCAAGACTGCTGTTCGCCTGCCACGTCGACACGGTGCCGGTGGGCACTGTCTCCGACTGGGAGTTCGATCCCTATGCCGCGCAGGTCGACGGCGAATTGTTCCTCGGCAGAGGAACATCGGACATGAAAGCCGGCCTTGTTGCCGCTACTGCCGCGGTAGTCGACGCCTTCGAACGTGGAGTCCCGGTCGCACTACTGCTGACGAGCGACGAGGAAATCGGATCGCTCGGTGCCGTTCGTTCGGCCGACGCCGTAGCGGATCTCCAGGTCGGGGCAGTCATCGTTCCCGAGGCGACGGGCAATCGAATCAACCTGGGGCACCGCGGTGCACTGTGGCTCGAGGTATCCGTCAAAGGAAAAGCCGCGCACGGAAGTACGCCGCAGCGAGGAACGAACGCCGTCCTCAAACTGCTCGACGTCGTCGACCGAGCTCGACGTGAGCTTCCGCTGTCGTCGGACGCGTTCCTGGGTGCCGAAACCTGGAACCTCGGCTTGGTCGGCGGGGGTTCGGCTCCGAACATCGTGCCGGACAGTGCACGTGCGGTGATCGATCACCGCACGGTGGGAGACGGCGCAGACCTGCTCGCATGGTGGCGCGCCCAACCGGAGGTCGACTCGGTAGAGACGTCGATTCACCTGGGAGGTGTGCGTACCGACGCGTCGGATCCGTGGTTGGCCACCTTGCCGATCCCTGTTGCAACCGAACCGGTTTCGTACTTCACCGACGCTTCGGTGCTGGCAGCGGCCGCCCCAGGAGCTCCCGTCGTGATCTGGGGGCCTGGTACTCCCTCGCTGATGCATGCGGCCAACGAAAGCGTAAAGGTCTCGGAACTGGACGATGCAATTGCTGCTTACGGTGCGGTCGCTGCTGCTTGGCCGACGGTGGACTGACGGACAATCAGTTCAGGAGCAAGCGCAATGTGGGCTGTCGACTCGGAAGAGTTGTTCATCGCCTGATCCAGAAGTCGCACAGCTTCTTCCGCGATTCTCTCCTGTGGCTGTCCGACGGTGGTCAACGGCGGATTGCACAGTTCGGAGAACGGGATGTTGTCGAAACCGGTGACCAGGACGTCGCCGGGGACGTCGATGCCCAGTGTGTGGCAGGTTTGCAACACGCCGAGTGCAATCAAGTCGTCGGCGCAGACCAGAGCGTCGGGGCGAGTTTTGCCGGTCAGGATGGTGTTGGACGCCGTGCGCCCCCACTCGATCGAGTACTCGCCGAGTTGTGTCCACTCGTCACGAGTTTCGATGCCCATTCGATCCGCGTGGCGGAAGAAGCCGGCCCGGCGAAGTTCTGTTGACGAATTGGTCAGCTCGGAACTGATGAAGGCGGCCGATCGCGCGCCACGCTCGGACAGATGCTCCATCACGAGGGATTGTGCGGCGTCGTCGTCGACGCCGACCCAGTCCGTCTGGGTATCCATGGCAAACCGGTCCAGTTGAACGACCGGAAGCGTTGCCGCGCTGGCTCGGACGGCCTCGGCACTCAGTTCGCCGTGGCACGGGCTGATGATGATTCCGTCTACCTGTCGCGAGACGAGCGACTTCAGTCGCTGCGCTTCCACGTCGGGGTCGGAACGAGAATCGCACAGGAACAGTTGTAGTCCGCGCTGCGCGAGGACGTGTTCGACATTGACCACCAACGAAGTGAAGAAGGGGTTCGCGATGCTCGGAACCACCATTCCGACAGTGTCCGTCCGATTACGACGCAGTGAGCTGGCGATGATGTTTCCCGAGTATCCGAGAGAATCCGCGGCTCGTTTGATCGTCGCTGCAAGCTCGTCAGAGACAGGGCGGGATCCGGACAGTGCCCGCGACACGGTGGCAGTTGACACCCCGGCCAGTTCCGCGACATCGCGAATGGTCGCCTTGCGCATGCGTCCCCCGTTTTCTGCTCGATTCGGGTCCGAGGTTATCGAACCGCACGGTCCAGTGTCCCGCATGTAACGCGATTGAGGCAATCGTTTACATATTCGAATTGTGAAATCCTTGACACAACCCGGTGTTGATCGCATAACCTGCTAAATCATCAAGGCAATCGATTACATCGTGTGCAGATCTTGTGCATGGACATACAGCGCACATCTTGCGCATGGAATGGGGTAGCTGAAGTGACCGCATCACCGCTCGGAGTCTTTCCGCCCAAGCCCTCGGCGTTGGCAGAGATGTTCACCGGCACGCCTTCTCTCATCGGGGCCATCCACCTCCCTGCTCTGCCGGGCAGCCCGCACTACACCGGGCAGCCGGTTTCGGAAATTGCTCGCTTCGCTGTGGAGGAAGCACACGCGTACGTCGACAACGGTTTCGACGGTGTGATCGTCGAAAATCATTGGGACATACCGTTCCTCAAGCCCGGTGAACACGGATACGAGACCGCCGCCAGCATGGGCGTCATCACGGCAGCGGTGGTCGGCGAGTTCGGCAAGGCCGTCGGCGTCAGCATCCTGTCCAACGCCGGCGAGTGCGGAGTGGCCGCAGCATGGGCGGCAGGCGCGAGTTTTGTGCGCGTCAATCAGTGGGCCAATGCCTACATTGCCAATGAGGGATTCATCGAGGGCCAGGCCGCCAAGACGACGCGCTTCCGCCATCGCATCGGCGCCGACCCGGTCAGGATCTTCGCTGACGTGCACGTCAAGCACGGTGCGCATGCCATTGTCGCGGACCGCACTGTCGCGGAACAGACCGAAGACGCCGAGTTCTTCGACGCAGATGTTCTGATCGCGACGGGTTCGCGCACCGGTGACGCCGCTTCGGTCGACGAGGTTTCCGTGATCCGAGACAACACCGTTCTTCCGGTGATCATCGGATCCGGCATCACGGCTGCCAATGTCGCAGCGCTGATGAAGGAATGCGACGGCGCCATAGTTGCATCTTCGGTGAAGGACAATGGACGCTGGTGGGGACGGGTCGCAGGCGAGAAGGTCCGCGAACTGTCCCGGGCTGCAGGAAAGTAACCATGATTGTCTTTTGTGGATACGCCAACAACGATGTGACGGTGCATGTCCCACACGTACCAGTACTCGGGGAGCGCGTTCAGGCAACGGCCATCAGTCAGATCGACGGTGGAATGAATGCAAATGCTGCGGTATCCGCGGCCCGAATGGGCGCGCAGGTGATCTTTGCCGGTGCTGTGGGCCCGGACGCGCGGTCCACCGAGTTTCTCGAAGCCCTCGAGGCAGATGGCGTCGACACCAGTTGGTCGCCGCGAGATGCGTTCCTGTCGACGGCAGTTGTTCTCATCGCGCAGGACGGCGATCGCTCCATCATCAGCCAGGATGACCCGAACGATGCCGAACGCATCGGAGTTGTCGTCACCCGATTGGCCGCTGCCGGCGGTGGACGACTGTTCCTCGACGGATACCGTGCGGTCTTCCTCCCGGATGAATTACCGGGAAGCGTAAGTCTGGTAATCGATCTGGACGGTTGTGAAAACAAGACCGCAGCGATGCGGGCGTTCGCACTCGCTGATCACGTGGTCGTAGGGCGCTCCCTGTGGGAAGGCGAGTTCGGGATCGATTTCGATCAGTGGCAGACACTGGCCGCCGAGCACAACACCCACCTATTGGTGACCGACGGCTCGCGAGGTTGGACACTGGCTACACCGGACGGCGAGGTGACGAGCGAACCGGCAGTAGTGGTCGACGTCGTCGATGCAGTCGGAGCCGGTGATTGCTTCGGCGGTACGTACATAGCCTTCATCGACGCCGGGCGCTCACCGGTAGACGCCGCACGACTCGCCGGGGCATCGGCTGCATTGGCTTGCGCCACTGCCGGACCCCGCGGATGCCCTACCCGAGATGAATTGGACAGCTTCACAGCAACATTGACCCCTCACACCCTTTTGGAGACTCGATGATGAAACGTGCATTGCCTCTGGCTCTGGGAGCTGCAGTCGCGCTCACGCTCACCGCTTGTGACTCGGCGTCGTCGAGCGACTCGAAAGACGCATCGGGTGGCTCGTCCATCCCGCAGCCGACCCGGGTCGCCGAGAGCTGTGACGGGACGAACGGCAAGCTCAAGGTCGGTCTGGTGACCATCAACCTTCAGGCGCTGTACTTCAACCAGATCAACAATGCCGCGAAGAACGTCGCGGACAAGGCAGGCGTCGACCTGCAGATCATCAGTGGCAACGACGATTCCGTCGCACAGGCCAATGCTTTCGACAATCTGATCGCCGCCGGTGTCGACGCGATCATCGTTGACGCGATCGACACGGACGGAATCAAGCCGTCGGTGGTCAAGGCCAAGAACGCGGGCATCCCTGTCGTCGCGGTCGACGCGACCATCGACGATCCGGCACTGTCGACTCAGGTCGGTACGGCCAATGCAGAGGGCGGTGCCAAGATCGGAAACACCTTGGCCGATGTCGCGAACAACACCGGAACGGTCGGTATTGTCGGGGCGCTCAACAGCACTGTCCAGCTGGAGCGGCAGAAGGGCTTCACCGAGACCGTAACCGGCCGCGGAATGACCGTCGGCACCGTCGTGGACGGACGTAACATTCAGGAGAACGCACAGACCGCAGCGGAGAACCTGCTGACCGGCGGTGGCGACATGAAGTACGTCTACGCAACCGGTGAGCCGGCCTTGATCGGACTCGTCGCGGCGGTCAACAGTCAGAAGGCGCAGGATCGCATCGAAGCAGTCGGTTGGGATCTTTCGGATCAGGCGGTAGGCGGACTCAAAGCCGGTTGGCTTAAAGGCGTGGTCCAGCAGAACACCTTCGAATTCGGCCACGAGGCAATGAATTCGGCAATCGACCTGGCTTGTGGACGCGGCGCTCCGGCAAACATCCCCGTTCCCACCCAGATCGTGACTCCGGAGAACGTGGCCGACTACATGTACTACTTGGAGAAGTAATCATGGCACCTCCACTGATCGAACTCTCGGGCATCACCAAGTCGTACGGACCGGTGAAGTCCCTTCAAGGAGTGGACCTTCGGCTGGCGAAGGGTGAAGTACTCGGAGTGGTCGGCGACAACGGCGCCGGTAAGTCCACTCTGATGAAGATTCTCGCCGGCGCGGTTCAGCACGACGGCGGTGAAATGCGAGTCAACGGTGAACCAGTACGCTTTTCGACGCCGCTCGACGCGCAGCAGAAGAAGATCGGAATCGTCTACCAGGACCTGGCTCTGTGCGACACGCTCGACGTCGCCAGCAACCTGTTCCTCGGCCGAGAACCGCGAAAGGGTCCCTTCCTCGACCGGCATGCCATGCACGAGAAGGCGGCTCACATTCTTGCTGACCTGCATGTCAAGGTGAAGTCGACCTACCAGGAGATCGGGCAGCTGTCCGGCGGACAGCGGCAAACCGTCGCGATCGCCCGCGCGGTCTCCTTCCGGCCCGACGTGCTGATCCTCGACGAGCCCACCGCAGCGCTTGCCGTCGCAGAGGTCGAGTCGGTGCTCAAGCTGATCACGGACGTGGCAGCGGCCGGGGTGGGCGTCATTCTCGTGACGCACCGCCTGCAGGATCTGTTCCGCGTGTGTGACCGAATCACGGTCATGTACGAGGGGCAGAGCGTCGACGACGTTCCGATCGGCGACCTCAACATCGAGTCTCTCGTCGGACTCATCACTCGAACTCCGGTGCCGCAACGGACACCGGCAGCAGCACAGGGAGTCACGGCATGACCACTCTCGAGAAGACCCAGGCACCGGTCGAGCGAAAGCTCGCCGCCAAGCCGTCGTTGTGGGACAGCGTCAACAAGCCGACGCTTGCGATGCTCGCGGTGACAATTGCTGTCGCAGCTGTCTTCTCGGCGACCACGTCGTCGTTCCTGACATTCACGAACCTGTCGAACCTGGCAACCCAGATCGCTCCGGTTCTGATCATCGCGGTAGCAATGACTTTCGTGATCACGGCCGGTCAGATCGACCTGTCCGTCGGTGCGATCGTCGCGTTCGTCGCGGCGATGAGTGCCGAATTGATCCAGGCGGGCGTCGATTCGTCCCTGGTCTTCGTCGCCGCCCCGGTCATGGGTGCGGCCTGGGGTCTGGTCAACGGTTGGCTCGCTGCCTACCAGGGCATTCCGCCGTTCATCGTGACTCTGGCGACGATGTCCGTCATCCGCGGCATCGCGCTGTACCGGACCGAAGGGTTCTCCGTTCCGGTCCCGGCAGACACCTACTTCGCGAAGCTCGGAACTGCGGAATTCCTCGGGTTCTCCGCCAGCGCCTGGATTGCTCTCGTCGTCGTGGTCATCGGAGCAATTGCGCTCAACCGCATGCGCTTCGGGCGCTACGTCACCGGTATCGGCTCCAACGTCGAATCCGTACGACGGTCCGGCGTCAACACGCGTCGTGTGCTCATGATGACGCTCGTCTTCACCGGCCTGGCTGCAGGCATCGCGGGACTACTGATCGCGGCTCGACTGGGCTCGGGTTCGGCCAACTCCGCAACGGGATTCGAGCTCACCGTGATCACCGCGGTGGTTCTCGGTGGCACCAACCTCTTCGGCGGCCGCGGCACCGTGATCGGTACCGTCATCGGTGCCGTTCTGACCGGCATCATCGCCAACGGATTGACCCTGCTCGGCGTGAGCCCGTTCTTGACGCCGATCATCACCGGTGTCGTTCTGCTACTGGCCATCTGGATCAACATGCGCGGACACACACTGAGCGCGCTGTGGCGACACCTGCAGTCCGCACCGTCGGGGCCTGCACGCTCATGAGCAAGGTTCGTACCGTCACGGGAACTGTGGACAGCTCGGAACTCGGGCTGGTTCTCCCACACGAACATCTGCACAACGACGTCACCGGTGCATACACCGAGGCCCCGGATCCGGTTGTGGCGCAGCGGTTGGCCGGTCCGGTACGTGCCGAGGATGCCTGGCTTCTTCACGACAATCCGTACTACAGCCTCGACAATTGTCGAGTCGACGACGCAGCGGCCGTGGTGGAAGACCTTGCGGACTTCGCTCGCCTCGGTGGTCGGACGATCGTCGATCTGACGCCGCCGGGGCTGGGCCGGGCGCCGGAGAAGTTGGCTGAGTTCTCGCGAAAGTCTGACGTGCGAGTGATCATGGGTTCAGGGTGGTACCTCGAGACGACTCATCCGGTCGAGGTCCACGAACTCGGTGTCGACGATCTGGCAGGTTCGCTCGTCGAGGAGTTCGATCCGGCAAAGGAATTGGCTCCGGGAGTGATCGGGGAGATCGGCGTCTCCCCGCTCTTCACTCAGAACGAGGCGAAAGCGTTGCGGGCGGCGTGCATCGCTCAGCGAGAGGTGGACGTGCCCCTGTTCGTCCACCTTCCGGGCTGGCAGCGCGTCGGACATCACGTCGTCGACATCGTCGTCAACGAGATGGGCGTCGATCCGCAAGCCGTAGTTCTGTGCCACATGGACCCGTCGGGACACGACACCGACTACCAACGATCGCTCGCCGACCGCGGAGTATTTCTCGAGTTCGACATGATCGGAATGCCTTTCGACTTCCCCGGCGAGGGTCTTTCACCACATCCGGCGGAAACAGCCACTGCGGTAGCCGGATTGGTGACTTCCGGCCACGCCTCACAACTGTTGCTCAGTCACGACCTCTTCCTCAAATCAATGCTCAGAAAGCACGGCGGTAACGGATTCTCCTACGTACCACTCGCCTTCGCCGCACGGTTGGTGCGCGCAGGCGTAGATCCCCAGCAAGTGTCCGCACTGATGCGAGACAACCCGAGGTCGCTCTTCGAGCAGGCCGCGAAAGGAAACAGAAGCAGTCATGGGTAAACGAGTACTGATCGCCGGCGAGAGCTGGATGACGACGTCGACGCACGTCAAGGGCGTCGACGAGTTCAGTGTCCATTCCTACGTCGAGGGAGTCGGTCCGCTGAGGGATGCGCTCACCTCACGTGGCCACGACGTGACACACATGCCCGCACACCTGGTGCCGACGCAGTTCCCCGGTACCGCAGAAGCACTGTCGCAGTTCGACGTCGTCGTTCTCTCCGACATCGGAGCGAACTCACTGCAGCTGGCTCCCGGCGTGTTCGACCAGTTCCGCGCCGGCGAGGATCGCCTTGTTGCGCTTCGTGACTGGGTGAACGCCGGTGGCTCACTGATGATGATCGGTGGCTACCTCTCGTTCTCCGGGTTCCAGGCGCGAGCAGCTTTCCGCCAGACCGCGATCGCCGAGGTACTGCCCGTGACGATGCTGGCCGAGGACGATCGCGTCGAGACACCGGCCGGGATCGTTCCCACCGTCGTCGATGCTGCTCACCCGGCTCTCGGTGGTGCCGGCGATTCCTGGCCGGCGCTCCTGGGATACAACCGCGTCGTCGCGAAGGACGGTGCCGTGGTTCCCGCCACCATCAACGGCGATCCGCTTGTCGCTGCAGGTGAATACGGCGCCGGACGGTCGATCGTCTTCACCTCGGACTGCTCCCCGCACTGGGCTCCGCCGGAGTTCTGTGAGCAGTGGCCCGGATACACCGACCTGTTCGACGGCTTGATCAGTTGGGTCGCCGGCGAATGAGTCGGTCCTCAGACCTGCTCGCGCGGCAGCAGAGTAACCTCGCTGCCGCGCGGGCGGTTCCATTCATCACGGAGACCATCGGCGGGACGTTGAGTGATGAGGGATTCCGCCGGTACCTCGTGATCGAAGAGGCATTTGTACTGACGGCCGTCAAGGTGTTGGGGTTGGTGGTCGCCGAATCCCCGACGCTCGACGACGCGCTCGACCACGTGACGTCGATGTCGAACCTGGTGGGCGAACAGCGCGAGTATTTTGCGCAGTTGCGTTCCCGATTCCCCTACGAGGGTGACGCAGCGGCTCTGGTCGAGGAGTCGGCTGTGCTGTCCACGCACGCCTTGGCCCTCGCCCGCGACGAGGGCCGGGCAGCGGCCCTGGTGGGCATGTACGCCGCGGAAACCCTGTATCTGTCGTGGTGCCGGGAGGCTGCGGCAGTCAAGGTCGAGCGCGAACCAGCGTTGCAGGACTGGGTGGACATGCATGTCGCTCCGCCGTTCGTGTCTCAGGTGGCGGTGCTGGCGTGCGAGGTGGACGCCATGCCCGAGTCCGTGAGCGACGAGGACCTGGATCGGTGGTTCTCCGGCATGCTGGCCGCGGAGATCGATTTTCACAAAGTGGCTGTGTGAACCCCTGCTG
>NZ_JBHTSW010000021.1:0-93370 GCF_042794945.1 Rhodococcus sp. NPDC056506
CCTTTATTAACCGCGGGCGGTTAATAAAGGCGCACAGGGGTCTACCCCATGTGGACTGCACCCTCGGCGGGCAGATCACCCTTCTTGGCGCGAACCAGTACCAGCACGACCGGTGCGATGATCGCCAACAGGATTGCCGCCCAACCGAATGCGGCCGAGTATCCGGATACCTCGGCGCCGAAGAAGTAGTCCGTCATCGAGGCGACGAAGTCCTGCACCGGCTGGGGGAGTAGTGCCAATTGGTCGCCGGTCGGGATGGTCGCGTTCGACATGTCGACGGGCATGCCTTCGGGCGGCGTCGGCATTGCGTTGTCTGCACTGAAGGCGGACTTCGCCGAAGCGTAGATCGTGGTGAACAGTGCGGTGCCGAGCGCGCCGCCGATCTGCAGGGTGGCGTTGACCAGGGCACTGGCAGCTCCGGCGTCGTGGTCGGGAACGCCGATCAGTGCGAGGTTCTGCATCGGCACCATCAGCAGGCCGAGTCCGAAGCCGAAGATCGCGAGGCCGGGGAACACGTGCGTCCAGTAGGAGCTGTGTACCTCGATCTGGGTCAGCATGAGCAGTCCTACCGCTGCCACCAGTGGGCCGGCGACCATGAGCGGCTTGGGGCCGATCTTGGTGGACAACTGCGCTGCGATGGTCGACGCCAAGACGATGAAGAACGCCATCGGCAGCGATCCGACGCCGGCCATGACCGGGCTGAATCCGAGCACGATCTGTAGGTAGAACGTCAGGTACAACGTGCCGCCGAGCAGGGCAGCGCCCACCAACATGGAGCCGATCAGAGCGGCGCCGCGATCACGATGCCACGGAACACTCAGCGGCAGAAGCGGATTCTTGCTGCGGCTCTCGACGACCACGAAGATCGCGAGGAAGACCAGGCCCAGTGCGATGAACAGCAAAGTGTCCGCCTGACCCCAGCCGTGCTCGGCGCGCGTGAACCCGTACACCAGTGAACCGAGGCCGAGTGCGATGAGAATCGCACCGGGAAGGTCGTAGCTCGTGTCGCCGTGTGCCTTGGTTTCCTTGACGATCGGGACGGCCGCAGCGATGGCGATCAGCGCGATCGGGATGTTGACGAGCAGGCACCAGCGCCAGTCGACGTACTGCGTCAGCACTCCACCGAGGAGCAGGCCGATGGCAGCGCCACCGCCGGAGATCGCGCCGTAGACGGCAAAAGCCTTGGCGCGCTCCTTCTCTCCGATGAAGGTGGTGGTGAGCATCGACAGCGCGGCGGGCGCGAGCAGTGCTGCGAAGACGCCCTGGCCGGCGCGGGCGATGAACAGTTCGATACCGCTCTGCGCGATGCCACCGATGCCGGAGGCAACCGCGAAGCCCGCCATGCCGACGATGAAGGAGCGCTTGCGGCCCCAGTAGTCGGCGATACGTCCGCCGAGGAGCAGCAGCGCACCGAACGCCAGGGCGTACGAGGTGACCACCCACGCGCGGTCCAGGTCACTGATACCCAGTTCCTCCTGGGCCGCGGGTAGCGCGATGGAGACGATGGTGCCGTCGAGCACCACCATGAGTTGAGCGAAGGCGACGATGCAGAGCACCAGCCAGCGACGTTGATGATTCGGATTCTCGGAGGCGGCCGGGATCGGTGGCAGAGTGCCGCCGTCGACGTGGGACGTGGTGGTCATTCGAAAAAGATATTCCAGCCTTCTCGGGTGAGTCAAACGAAATAGTTCGTTCGGTTACCATCATCACTATGGCTCCCACTGATGTGACCGCGACAAAACAGCGAATCCTCGACGCCGCGCAAGAAGAATTCGGCACCTACGGGCTTGCCGGTGCGCGCATCGATCGGATTGCAAAGAACGGAAACGCCAGCAAGGAGCGCCTCTACGCCTATTTCGGCGACAAGGTCGCGTTGTTCCACGCGGTGCTCGACGTCGACTTCGAGCAGGCAATGGAGTCTGTCGAGTTCACCGGTGAAGACATGCCCGCGCATGCCGTCGAACTGTTCGACGCGATGCTCGGCAAACCGCAGATTCAACGGATGATGATCTGGGGTCAACTGCAGGGTGAGGCGCCACGGATGAAGAAGCTGGCCGAGGAACATTCCAGTTGGGTTCCGCGAATGGCCACGATCCGCAAGGCGCAGGACGACGGCATCATCTCGAAGCATTGGGATCCCCAGGACTTGATCACAATGCTGTTCGGCCTCGTGTTCGGCTGGGTGGTGGCACCCGGTGTGGCTGACAACCAGAACGTCGACGCCGACGAGATTGCGCGCCGCCGTGAAGTGGTGCGCGAGGCCGTCACGCGAATCTGCAAGCCCTAGCTGTCAGCGAGCGAGGTACGCGGCCCAGCCGCCGTAGCCGGTGATGTCAGCTGCGCCGTTTACGGCGTCATGGGTGCAGCTGAAACCGACAGTCGTTCTGCCGTCGGATAACTCGACGCTGGTGAGCGCCATCGGTGCAGGCAGTGCGGCGAGGAACGTTCCCAGCCCGGCCGGTGAGATTCGGAAGATCTCGCCGACGACCGGTGCACCAAGGCCGGGACCGCGGCGTACCAGGCCGGGCTTCGGTGGCGTCGTGTCGAGAGCGAAGAGTCGGTAGGCATCCGAGGTCGTGACGGTTTCGACGTACCGCGCGCCGAGGTCGACCAACTGTGTGTTGAGGGGTTGCCCGCGCAGGTGAGCGCCGAATACTGCGAGGTCGATTCCGGTATTGACGAGGGTGGGTGAAGGCACACCGCCGAGTCGCGCAGCGAGGTCGATGGCGATCTGGTCGTCGAAAGCGGGTACGACGAACATGACGCCGAACGGGTGGTCTTCGGCAGTGCGGTGTCCGGGCGCCGCGACGGCTGCCATGTCGAGCAGGTTGCAGAAGTTTGTGAAAGTTCCCATCCGGCGGTTGATTCCGATCGGATCCTCGGTCACTGCGGCGATGGTCGGATGTTCGGTGGTGGTGGGAAGCAGTAGGGCGTCGAACCCGGCGAGGAGTGCCCGGGCAGCGGCCTTGGCGCGGGTGAGAGCATCGAGATCGTCGACTAGCTGGTATCCGGTGGGGTGCTTCGCGCCGAGCACGATGTCGGACACCGCGGGATCTGCTCCGGCAGGAAGGGTTTCGAGGAACTCGCCGGCCGCTGCATATCGCTGCGCCACCACGGCGCCGTCGTAGAGCAATCGGGCCGCGTCGAGCAGTCCGGAGATGTCGACGGTCTCGGTCTCGGCGCCGCCGGCTACCAGAGCTGTCACAGTGTCCTGAAATGCTGCCAGATACGGCGGGCTAAGTTGAGCGAGATCCTCGATTCGGGGGACGGCGACACGGGGATTCGGCGCTGCCGCGAGACGAACATCGGAAGGCCAGATTCGGCTGCGGGGATCGCGCGATTCGTGGCCGACCATGATTGCCGCTGCCGCGGTTGCCGATTCGAGGTCGCCGGCGAACACGGTCAAAGCGTCGTAGTCGACGCAGGCGGGTACGACTCCGTGGACGGGGATGACGCCGAGCGAAAGCTTGAGCCCGTAGATCCCGTGGAACGCTGCCGGCACCCGGCCCGAACCGGCAGTGTCGGTGCCGATTCCGATGTCTGCAATCCCCAGTGCGACAGCGACGGCGGATCCGGAACTACTACCACCCGAGATCAACTCTTCGTTCCAGGCGCAGCGAACGGCTCCGTACGGACTGCGCGTTCCGACCAGTCCGGTGGCGAACTGGTCGAGGTTGGTCTTCCCCAGAACAACAGCGCCGCGCTCGATCAACCGCGCAACGGCACTGGCTGTTTCATCCGGCGCATACGCGAATTCGGGGCACGCCGCTGTGGTCGACAGACCGACGACGTCGACGTTGTCCTTGACGGCGACCAGACTCCCGGCCAGGGGAAGCTGTTCGCCTGCGGCGAGTCTGGCCTCGACCGAGGCGGCGTCGGCAAGCACATCGTCCTTGCTGCGCAACGTGATCCAGACTTCGGGGCGATCGACCTCCTCGATCCGGTGGAAAGCCTGCTCGACCCGGGCTGTCGGGGTGAAAGCTTCTGCTGCGATGGTCATGGTGTGTACTGCTCCGATCAGTCCGTGATGTTGGCGAGTGAGAGCGCGGTGATCGCGCGGGTCACCCGGTCGAGGACGACGTCGAGAGACTCGCCGATGTGCTGGTGCAAAAGCGTGCGGGCCTCGGGCAGATTGCCGGCACGTAGTTCTTCGAGGATTCGAATGTGCTCCGCGATCGAGGTGTCGATGCGGCCGTTGACCATGAAGTCGTACATCCGAACGTGCCGGATACGGGAATTCACCGACAGCAGCGACGCGACCAGTTCGTTGTTGCCCGACGCCCTCAGCACCGCGACGTGGAACTCCTCGTCCAGTTCGACGAACCCCGGCTCCTGAGCCGGCGGATCGAGAGCAAGAGCACGCCACCGCGCCAACTCGCCGTCGAGAATTGTTCGGTTGTGCTGGATCGTCGGATCCGCGATCGCCCGGGTAATTCCTTGCAGTTCCAAAGTGATTCGGAGTTCGTACAGATCTCGGATCCGCGGGATGCTCGGGCGCACGGCGGAGAACCCGTACTCTTCCCGGCGCAGGAGTCCATCGGCACACAGCATCGTCAGCGCCTCCCGTACCGGAGTACGAGAGATACCGAAACGCGTGGAGAGCTTCGGTTCCGTCAGACGCTGATCGAACCCGATGGTCCCGTTGACCAGTTCGGTACGTAGTTCTCGGTAGACCACCTCACGCAGTGGCTCAGGAGCCGTATTCATCCCTGTCGACATACCTGTATACGCTATTGATCAGGTGTTTCGTCCAGGTGTCTTCGGGTTAGAGCTGAGTTACGGCCGCCGCGAACTTCAGGAGAAGTCGCGCTGAACCCGCAAGGTTCCGATCGTGGTGGCCAGGCCGTCGTACTGGGTGACCAGCAAGGTGAATTCGATCAACCGACGATCGTCGAGATGCTGTGAAAGCGTTCCCCACGTGGTGTCGGTGACGTCCTTGGTGGTGACAAGCTCGTCGACCGCAGTCAAGATCGCACGGTGACGCGGACTCAACTCGGAAGCGCCAGGTCCCTCGATGATTCGGGCCAGTTCTTCTGCGTCGATTCCGGCTTTGCGGCCGAGCCTTATGTGGTGATCCATCTCGTAACCGCAGTCCCGCAGGTGCGCGACTCGCAGGATGATCAGTTCGGTGTCGTGCCGAGAGATCTTGCCGCCGGGCATGAGTGAGCCGGAGTAGTGCAGCCAACCGCGGAAGAGTCCACCCGTGCGCCCCAATGTGCTGAACAGATGCGCATCGGGTGCTCCGGCAGCCTTCGACAGGACACGCCAGATTCCCCAGTTGATCGGACCGAGGTCCTTGAATCGGCCGGGCGGGATACGGGGGTTCATGCGACTCCACGGATATGAGAGGGACGGAGGTCGATAGCTCGTTGCGCGATGTGGCGAACCGCAGCGCTGCGACGGGGTGCATGTACGCGCGACTTTCGGCCGACGATACCGCGCTCGAACGCGTCGACGGCGTCAGCGACTGTCGTGGTGCCGACGCTGGCGAGGGTTCCGCGTGCTCCGTCGAACGACAGTGCGGTGGTATCGGTGTCGATGTCGCCGATGTACGCGACGCCCACCTTGGTGCCGAGGTGTTTCATTTCCAAGCGCAACGCGTCACCCAGCGCTTCGACGCCGGCGCGCGAAGCACCGAACGGTCCGCGAAACGGATGCTTGGCGGCGCCGTGAGCCGAGGCGACCACCAGGGCGTAACCGTTTTCGTGACTGATGTGCGGACCGGATGCGCGCAGGGTGTAGTACGTGCCCATGAGATTGACTTCGACGGCGCGGCGCATGTCCGCAGGGTCGCCGCCGAGGATCGACGAGTTCGCCTCGACACCGGCATTGGCGACGACGACGTCGATGCCGCCCAGCTTCTCGGCTATGTAGTCGACGCCGCGAGATACCTGCGCGAGGTCGGCGACATCGCACAACTGCCAGGGCGCGCGGCCGCAGGAGGTGGCGACTTGTTCGAGAAGTTCCGGCTCGAGTCCGAGGAGCCCGACGGATGCACCGCGGTCGTAGAGGCGTCTGGCCAGCGAAGAACCGATATTGCGGGCGGCGCCGGTGATCAAGATGCGCCGACCCGTCAGGTCGTCCGCACCACTCTTGGCCGATTCGGCCTTGCCCGCCTCGCTCTTGCCCATTGCTGTGTCCCTACGCAGTGACCTTCTGGTCCTCCGACGCTAACACCGCCGGGTAGCTGCGACTGCAAGTACCGCCAACTCTGTCCGAATGGACGCTCAGACCGATGCGGCTTCGAGACGAGGATGTGACGCGGAAGCCTGTGTCGACCGCAATCGGCGGAATCGGACCACGGCAACGACGGCGGCAACAGCGGCGAGGATCACCAACGGCAGTGACGGACCCATCGTGGGTTCGATGACGACCAGCAGTACCGGTAGTCCGAATCCGAGATAGGTGCCGACGTAGAAGATCCCGGTCAGGGCGCCCCGCGAGGCTGGGGGAGCCAGCGACTCGAGATCGAGTAGGCCTTCACGCAGGCACAGTCCGTAGGCCGTACCGAGGACGAGCGCGCAGACGATGAACAACCCGAGCGCGGGGTGTGCACCGCCGACCGCGACAAGAAGGTATCCGAGTGCCGCCAGTGCGGCGCCGACCGTGCCGGCCTGGGGACCCCAATTGCGATGGCGCGCAGCGGTTTGAACCAGGATCCCGGCACCGAGAGTCAACGCCGCGGCGAAACCAGGAAGGAGCGGCCCGGAGTAGCGGTCACCGAGCCTGGCCGTCATGGTCACGAAAGACACTGTTGCGCTGGCGAACACCCACGGAGCCAACGGAAGTGCCCAGAGCAGAGCATTCGCGACGGAGCGCTCCGCGCCGTCTGGCGCATTTGCGACGGAGCGCTCCGCGCCGTCTGGCGCATTTGCGACGGAGCGCTCCGCAGCTTTGGTGGGAGCAGGAGTACGACTCCACACAGCCGCCGCGGCAACCGAACCCACCGACAAGACGGCTGAGACGACAAACGGCGTGGCGAGCGGGAAAGCGGCAAATTCCGCCAACAGACCCGAAAACAGCGGTCCCAGTGCAAAACCCGAGGTAAGTACGACGCCCGCCATGACGGTGCCGGACTTGCCGCGAAGGTCGGCCGCCCACGCGGTACCGGCGCCGATCGCCAGACCGGCACCGATACCGACGACAAGGCGTCCGACCATGAGTCCCGGCGCGTCGTGCCAGAGAAGAAGAATCAAGGTTCCGAGCGAGGCTATGAGCGCACCGGGCAGGACAACGACAGCTCGACCGACGCGGTCCGACACAGCTCCACCGGTCAACAGGCCGGGCAGCAGCCCGAGCGCGTAGATGCCGAAAACACCGTCGAGCACGGTGTGCGAGAGGCCCTCGTCCACCCGGAGAACCGGGATGAGCGAGGCAAAGTGGTTGGCGGCCCAACCCGTCGAAAGCAGAACGGCCAGTACCGAGATGAACCCGCGACGGGAAGGATCGCCCATACCGGCAGCTTAGGCGGGCACCAGATCGCTCACGTCGGCGAGGAGTTCGAACGTGCGCAACCATGCCTCGCGGTTGGTGCCGGTCGACACCGTGATCAGCTCGTCAGCCTGCGCATGCTCGGTGAACTCGTCGAGGTAAGCGCGGACCTCCGTGGGCGTGCCGATGGCGCTGTACTTGGTCATCTGCAGAACCTGCTGCCCGGCGGGGGAGTCGAGCAGCATGTCCGCTTCGTCGTCCGTGAACTTGCGTCCACGTCCGAGAAGAAGGCTGACGCGCGAACGCTTGGCCGCGAGGAAGTCCTGCTGAGCCTGCTCATGCGTGTCGGCGGCGATGACGTTGACGCCCGCGATGACGTACGGCTCCGCCAACTGCTCCGACGGCTTGAACTCGCGTCGATAGATCGCGACGGCGTCGCGCAGGGCGTTGGGGGCGAAGTGCGAGGCAAATGCATACGGCAGGCCGAGCATCGCGGCGAGCTTGGCGCCGAACAGTGACGATCCGAGAATGTAGAGCGGAACGTGAGTGCCCTTGCCGGGAACGGCGTTGATTCCGGGGACGCGTGAGGTGTCGCCGAGGTAGCCCTGAAGCTCGAGTACGTCCTGCGGGAAGCTGTCCGAAGAACTCGGGTCGCGTCGCAAAGCCTGCATCGTCTTCTGATCACTACCGGGTGCGCGGCCGAGCCCGAGATCGATACGACCCGGGTGCAGAGTCTCGAGGGTGCCGAACTGCTCGGCGATCGTCAGCGGCGCGTGGTTGGGGAGCATGATCCCACCGGCGCCGAGGCGGATTTTGCTGGTGTGCGCGGCGACGTGGCTGATCAGAACACTCGTAGCCGAAGACGCGATGGAACCCATGTTGTGGTGCTCGGCGTACCAGATTCGCTTGTAGCCCCACTCCTCGGCACGCTGCGCCAAGGTTACGCTGGCGTCGAAGCTGTCTTTGGCGGTTTCGTTGTCGCCGATGTGGGCGAGATCGAGGATGGAAAGTGGGACGGCCATGAATGTGGTGCCTTTCTCAGCGAATAGAACGCAAACGTCGTTGGAAGGTGCAACCATCTGGCCGGCTTTCCTATTTCCGAGAGCCTTCCCACGCTGAGCAAGTGCGATTTTCTGAGGGTCGGTGACTCCCGCTCGATCAGTTCCGTACAGCGTTGGCCATAGCGGCCAACGAGAGGGCTTGGCGGGCGCGGTCGAGTACAACCGTGCGAGAGATGTCGATGTGCGATACCAGTGCCTCGTGCGCCTGCGGAATCTTGCCGTCCAGAACCAGTTCGACGACGGAGATATGTTCCTCCACGGTGGCCTTCATACGGTCGGGAGTCAGGTAGTCGAACATCCGCACAGGGCGCAGCTTCGAGTTGACGGCCTGAAGAGCGTCGACCAGTGCGTGGTTGCCGGACGAGGCGAGGAGCGCAATGTGAAACTCCTCGTCGAGGGTCACGAAACCGGCGTCCGGCGACGGCATCTGTTTGCGAAACGCGTACCACCGGTCCAGTTCGGAACCGAGCGCGTCTTTGTCATGGACGGGGGCTTCACCGTCGAGTACCCGCCGAAGCCCGTGCACCTCGAGGAGTACGCGCAGCTCGTAGAGGCCACCCAACTCGTCGAGGTGCGGTCGGTACGGAAAGAGTCCGTGTTCGTCGCGTTCGACGAGCCCGTCGGATTCCAACTTCGCGAGCGCTTCGCGTACCGGTGTTCGCGAGACACCGTAGAGATGAGCCAACCGTTCTTCGCCGAGTCGTTCGGATGGCGCGATCTGACCCGACATCAGATCGTTCCGGATCGACCGATAGACCTGCTCGCGCAGCGGCGGGCGCACACTCATGTCAGATTGCCATCGCTCGACGAACCGCCTCGGTGGACGTGGTGCCGCCCTCACCGGTTGAGGTCACGTGTCCCGCCGCGAGAATGCTGTAATGCTGCGCAGATTGGAGCGCGAAACCGATGTGCTGCTCTACGAGGAGGACACCGAGATCGCCGCGTTCGGTGAGTTCCATGACGGTCCTTTCGATTTCGGCGACCACGTTTGGTTGAATGCCCTCGGTCGGCTCGTCCAGAATGAGGATCTTGGGCTCGGTGATCAGGGCGCGAGCGATGGCAAGCTGTTGTCGCTGCCCACCGGAGAGAAGTCCCGCGCGACGGTCGAGGAGCGTGGTGAGTGCGGGAAACAGATCCAATGCCTCTGCGATGAGTGCCTTTCCGCGTTTGCGCCCGTCGGCGACCACCCGAAGATTCTCGGCAGTTGTCAGTTGTCCGAACGACTGCTGCCCCTGGGGTACGTAGGCAAGTCCGCGAGCGACGCGGGCGCTCGGCCGTAGACCGGTGATTTCCTCACCGTTCAGAAGTACCTTTCCCCGTGTGGGTTTGATCAGTCCGACGGCGGCGCGTAGCAAGGTGGTTTTACCCGCACCGTTGTGACCCATGACTGCTGCAACCCCGTCGCTGGGAACCAGCAGGGAAACGCCGTGGATCACTTCGGTACGTCCGTAGCCGGCGCGGATGTCGACGAGCTCGAGCATGATTCAGTCCTCCGGGGTCGGTTCGGTGTCGGCGCCGAGATCGGTTCCGGCAGCGGCTGTGCCGAGGTAGACCTCTTGCACCTTGGGGTCGGCTTGGACCTCCGCCACAGTTCCTTCGGCAAGCACTTTCCCAGCGGCGAGCACTGTGACGGACGTGGCGAAGGATCGCATGAAGTCCATGTCGTGCTCGACTACGACGACGGTTCGTGCACCGCCGATGCGCCGCAGAAGGTTCCCGGTCTCCTCGCGCTCCTCGAGGCTCATGCCTGCGACGGGCTCGTCGAGCAGGAGCACGGAACAGTTCTGTACCAACAACATTCCGATTTCGAGCCACTGCTTCTGTCCGTGCGCCAGAATGCCTGCGGCGGTGTCCCTGAGGTGCTCCAACCCGGTTGTCTCCAGCGCCTCTTCGATCTCGGGAAGCACACCTTTGCGTTTTCTGAGCAGGTTCCACGGTGATCGGCCGGCTCCGGTCGCGATGTCGAGATTCTGCAGCACCGAGAGCTCTTCGAAGACGCTTGCCGTCTGGAAGGTTCGCCCGACGCCGAGACGGGCGATCTTGTGAACTTTCTTGCCGAGCAGTTGCTCGCCGGACTTCGTGATGGAACCGGTGGCGGGAACCAGCCCGGTGATGGCATCGACCAGCGTTGTCTTTCCAGCCCCGTTCGGACCGATCAGAAACCTCAGATCGCCCTGCATGAGGGTCAAGTCGACGCCGTCAACTGCTTTGAAACCGTCGAAGCTGACCGAAAGGTTCCGTACTTCGAGGTACTCGGACGACATTCCGGCGTTGCCGCCCAGTGCCGGCTCGGTGGTGGCGGTTGTGTTGGTCATGACGACACCTCGACTGGTTCGGGTTGGGAGACCTTGACCGGCGGGCCGATCGGTGTCTCACGCTTCTTGCGGTGGCGCATCAGAGCGAACAATCCGGCCACACCTGCCGGGAAGAATCCGACCACGACGATGAACATCAGCCCTTGCGCGTAGATCCATCCCGATGGGAGTTTTTCCGAGAATGTCGACTGCGCCCAGGCGACGCCGATCGCACCCAGCACCGGTCCCAGAAGCGTTGCGCGGCCGCCGATCGCAACTCCGATGAGGAAGGCGATGGACGGCACGATCCCGACGTCGGCGGGGGAGATGATGCCCACGATCGGAACGAAGAGCGCGCCGGCGATACCGGCGAGGAACGCCGCGGTCACGTAGGCGACCAGTTTGATGTTCGCCGGATCGTATCCGAGGAAACGCACGCGCTCCTCTTGATCGCGGACCGCGACGAGCAGTTCGCCGTATCGGGAGTTCATCAGCTGGCGAATCAGAGCTACCGACGCGAGAAGAACTCCGGCGGCGATGAAGAACAACATCTGCTTGTTTGCCGGATCATTGAGGTTGAAACCGAAGAACGTGCGAAAGCGGTTGAGGCCGTTGCTGCCACCGATCGATTGTTGGCCGATCAAGAGGATCGCAAAAGCCGCGGCGAGTGCTTGCGAGAGGATCGCGAAGTACGCGCCCTTGACCCTCCGCTTGAACACACCGAGTCCGAGGAGAAAGGCAACAGCGGCCGGCAGGAAAAGGATGGCGAAGATCGCCACGAATGGCGAGGCGAACGGTTGCCAGTATCCCGGCAGTTCGGTCTTGCCGGCGATGGACATGAAGTCCGGGACCGCGTCGCCCTTGAGTTCGGCATCGGCGATCTTGAGGTGCATCGCCATCACGTATGCGCCGATTCCGAAGAACACGCCCTGGCCGAGCGTGAGCATTCCGCCTCTGCCCCAAGCCAAACCGATGCCGACAGCGACTATGGCGAAGCACAGGAACTTGGCCAACAGTGACAGCCTGAAGTCCGAGAGTACAGCCGGAGCGATGGCGAACAGCACGATCGCGGCGAGTGCAAAACCGCCCCACACCCGAATTCGGGAATTGTTCAGGATGCTCATACGAGGCTCCTCGTCTTGACTGCGAACAGGCCCTGTGGCCGGACTTGAAGGAAGACGACGATGACGACGAACACGATCACCTTCGCGATCGACGCCGTCGTCGAGTACTCGATGAACGAGTTCAAGATACCGAGGGCGAAGGCTGCGATCACAGCTCCCTTCATCTGACCGAGACCGCCGACGACAACAACCAGGAAGGCGTCGATCAGATAGGACTGGCCGATGGTCGGGCTGGTGGAACCGATGAGCGTCAACGCGACACCCGCTACGCCGGCGAGCCCGGATCCGAGGAAGAAGGTCGTGATGTCCGTACGACGAGAGGAGATTCCGCTCGTCTCGGCCAGATCGCGATTCTGTACGACGGCGCGGATGCGTCTACCCATCGACGACTGCTTCAGCGCGACCGAAAGCGCGATCACCGCAGCGATCGCCAATACGAGAATGAAGATGCGGGTCTTCGGGACCACGGCGCCGAAGATGTCGACCCCACCCGAAAGCCAGGTCGGTGCCGAAACGTTGACTGCCGGCGCCCCGAAGATGTCTCGTGCCAACTGCTGAAGGATCAATCCGACGCCGAACGTCACCAACAGGGTGTCGAGGGGTCGGTGGTACATCCGCGATACCAGGACCACTTCGAGTACGACACCCATCAGTCCGCCGACGACAAAACCGACGAGCAGAGAAATGATCAACGATCCCGTTGCATTCGAGATCACCTGCTGCACTACGTATGCGGTGTACGAGCCGGCCATGATGAACTCGCCGTGTGCCATGTTGATGACACCCATCTGCCCGAACGTGAGAGACAATCCCAACGCTGCCAACAGGAGAATCGATCCGATACTCAAACCCGTGAACAACTGTCCGATCACAACATCCATGACAGACGCTCCACCTCTCTACTCGTCGATTCCGTCAATTCCGCCTTTCCTCGATCAGCTGCCGAGTCCCTCGGCCCAGGGGTAGTTCTTCAGGTACGGATCCGGCTCGATCGGCTGTCCCGAATCCCAGACCGTGTAGATCAGTCCGTCGGAACGGATTTCGCCGATCCGAGCAGTCTTGGTGATGTGGTGGTTGTCGCCGTCGATGGTGACGAGTCCCTCGGGCGCCTGGAAGGTCACACCGTCGGCGTTGTCCTGAATATCCTTGACCGCAAACGAGTTGGCCTTCTCGACGGTGTTCTTCCAGAGGTAGACGGAGGTGTATGCCGCTTCCATCGGATCGGACGTGGGCTTGTCCTGGCCGAACTTCGCCTTGTACGCGGCGACGAACTTCTTGTTCTCGGGGGAGTCGATGGTCTGGTAGTAGTTCCACGCCGTCAGCTGGCCTTCGACGTTCTGGACACCGATACCGCCGACCTCTTCTTCCGCGATGGAAACGGAGACGACAGGCATGTCGGCAGGCTTCAGACCGACATTCGAGTATTCACGGAAGAACGCGACGTTGGAATCACCGTTGAGTGTGTTGAACACGGCATCCGCGTCGGCGGTGCGCACCTTGTTCACGATGGTGGAGAAGTCGGTCGAGCCCAATGGCGTGTAGTCCTCACCCTTGATCTCGATGCCGTTCGCTGCCGCGTACGCCTTGATGATGCGGTTGGCGGTCTGCGGGAACACGTAGTCGCTGCCGACCAGATACAGCGACTTGACGCCCTTCTCCTTCAGGTAGTCCAGAGCCGGGATGATCTGCTGGTTGGTCGTTGCACCCGTGTAGAAGATGTTCTTGGAATCTTCGAGTCCCTCATACTGGACCGGGTAGTAGAGCAAAGAGTTGTTGTCCTCGAACACCGGCAGCATGGCCTTACGGCTCGAGGAGGTCCAGCCGCCGAAAACTGCTGCGACGCAATCGCTGCTGATCAGCTTCTCGGCCTTCTCGGCGAACACCGTCGGCTCCGACGCGCCGTCCTCTGCCACGATCTGAATCTTCTTGCCCAGCACACCGCCGGAATCGTTGATCTCCTGCACCGCCAACGAGATGGAGTCGCGGACCGTCACTTCACTGATGGCCATGGTGCCCGAGAGTGAATTCAGGGAACCGACCTTGATCGTGTCCCCCGAGGTGTCGACGCACGACGTAGCCGTCGAATCTCCCGCTGCGGTGTCTGTTGCCTTGCTTCCGCAGCCGGTGAGAACCAAGCCCAGCGCGGCGAGAGCGGCCGGCGCGGCAAGGGTGCGCTTCGAGAAGGTTCGCATGTACGGGCCTTTCGTGTCGATGGCTCTGGCAGACAATGGCTCTGACAGATCTGTATCCGGGGTGCGTATACAACGCTGTATTCGTCGAGTGCACAGAGTAGGTGGAAGTTGTTGCGGTGGAATGACTGTCGGTGACAAGTGTGTGTCCGGTGTTTCCATTCGATGTCCGGGACCTCACACCGCAGGTCAGCAGGGGTGCGGTGTTAGCATCGACGAGAAATCGATCAAGCACTCGCTTGACAATCGGAACGTCGGAAGGATCTTCTCGTGCGCTCGACCCGACGGGACGAAATACTCGCTCATGCGGCCAAGCTGTTCAGCGAGCGGGGAATCGCCGCGACGACGGTGCGCGACATCGCCGACGAAGTCGGGATCCTTTCCGGGAGCCTTTATCACTACTTCGACTCCAAGGATGCGATAGCAAACGAGATCGTCGTCCGGTTCCTCGAAGATCTCAACGTCCGGTACGAAAACTCGATCGAGCCGGAAGGTTCGGCTCGCGATCGCCTGGCCACCATGGTTTCGGTGTCGTTCGCCTCTGCGGTCGATCACCCGTATGCCACCGAGGTGTATCAGGGCGAGGCCATTCTTTCGTCGCAGCCGGCCGACGCTCCCATCACGGTCCTGGTGCAGAAGGCCCACAGTTACTGGCGATCGGCGATCGCGCGCGGAATTGCCGACGGGGAGTTTCGGGAGGACATCGATCCCGAGCAGTTTCACCGGCTCCTGCGTGAATCCGTCTGGTCCACCGTCGCGCAGTATCGCCCGCAGCTTTCCGAGTTGGCCGACGATCTGCAGCGCAATCTGATCTCGGTATTCCTGGACGGCTTCGCCGCACGTTCCGGCGACGGAGAGCCAGTGGCACGCGTTGCGCGGCGCACCGCGAAGAAGGATGCGCACACCGAATCTCCCGACTCTGAAATTGCCGAACTCCGCGCTGATGTTGATGAATTGAAGTCCGTCATTCGCGAACTCAGCTCCTCGATCCGGCACCTGCAGAAGCCGTAACACCGCAGTTCTTGCGCGTGTAGTTCGGATTTTGACTATCGGTGTGACCCAGTGCATACTTCTGTCCACAATCGTAAATCAAGCGCTTGTTTGATTTACCAAGCAGAGTTTGGACGGGAGTTCGATGTGAGACTCGGAAAGGCGATTGCCGTCTGCGCGGCAGTGGTACTCGGGGCGAGCGCGTGCGCATCTGCCGGTGTCATTCCCGAAGACACCATCGTCATCGGTTTGGACGAGGACTCGACCGGCCCCGGTGCGTCGTACAGCACGATCGCCGGCAAGACCGTACGGATGACCGTCGACCTGATCAACCAGGCGGGCGGAATCAACGGTAAGCAGGTCGAATTGGTTGTCGAGAACGACGAGAGCAGCCCCACCAAGACCCCGTCGATCATTCGGAAGTTGGTCGATCACGGATCCAGTGCGGTCATCCTCGCAACGGGCAGCGGGTCGGTCCTGCAAGCCAAGTCGATTCTCCAGCAGTCGAAGATTCCTGCGATAGCTCCGGTCGTTCTCAGCGACGCTTTTGCCTCGGCGCCCGACAACGACTACTCGTTCATGATTCCGAACTCGTTGAAGCAGTATGCCCAGGTGTACTGCGGGGCTTTCGAGAAGATGGGGTACAAATCCCTGGGAATTCTCGGTGACGCTAGTGCGTCCATCGACGGAATCATCAAGACCCTGCGGCCGGCGCTCGAGAAATGCGCGAGAGTGACGGCGGTCGAAAAGGCGCCGGTCGATGCCGCGGACATCACCGCGCAGGTGTCGCGTCTCTCGGAAACTGAACCGGACGCAATCCTGGTCGCCAGTATCGGCGGGCACTTCGAGATTCTCGCTCACAACACCCTGTCGAAAATCACCCCGCAGACGCAACGCTTCTCACTCGCTTCCATCGGAAACCAGCCTGCATCTTGGGCTTTGGCGGACCCGAAGGCGTTGAGCGGCATGGTGTACATGGGCTCACTGAGTGCGAACAACCCGAGAACCGCCGAACTGCGCAGCAAGGTGCAGGCGGTGAAGGGCCCTGATTATCAACTGACTGCCTACGACGCACAGGCGTACGACGCCGTCATGATGTTGGCAGAGGCCATCGAAATTGCCGGCGATCACCGAGATCGGACGGCCGTCCGTGATGCTCTTCAACAGGTTTCGGCACTTCCCGCCAGCTTCGGCCAGGACGGACTGACACTGTCGTTCTCCCCACAGGATCATCTGGCTCCGGACAGCCTCTGCGGACTGGTACTCATCGAATTCGGTGAGGACAACAAGCCGGCCCATCCGTGGGATTCCTACCAACCCCCGTGCGGATAACCGAGGAGCCTTGACATGACAGACGCACAACTGTGGCTCGCAGCCATCGAGATCGGTGCATTCTTTTCGCTGATAGCCCTCGGAATGTATCTCGTGGTGGTCGGCGCCGACTTCTTCAACTTTGCGATGGGCCCGTACGCGATGGCTGCGGCCATGGCGTCGAGTTGGGTCGCGATCAATTACGGGCTCGCTCTCTGGATTGCCATGCCGCTGGGGATCGCGGTGGCAGTAGCGTTGTCGATTCTGACGGAAAAGCTTGTGGTCAAGCAGGTTCAGAAGCGCTCGGGTCGGGGGGAACTACCGGCGTTGGTGGCTGTGACCGCGGTCCTGTTCGGGATCCAGCAGCTCGCCGGCACGGTCTTCGGCCGCACACCGCTTCCCGGACAGAGGATCTTCGACTTCGATCCGATATCGGTGCTCGGCGCCACCGTCGACAGTTCGACCGTATTACTCGTCGTCGGAACTGCTCTGATCTTCGTCGGTATCGGATTGTGGCTGAACCGGTCCACCTCAGGCCGTCTGCTTCGCGCCGTCGGCGACAGTCCGGATGCCGCCCGTGTCCTGGGGTTGCCGGTGGACCGTGTCCGGCTCATCGCGTTCACCCTCGCCGGTGTGATCGCCGCCGTTGCCGGACTTCTGTTCGCTCCCAAGGCCGGTGTTCAGTTCACGAGCGGCCTGTCGTGGACCCTGACGGCGTTCATCGCGCTTGTCATCGGCGGTACCGGCCGGAGTTGGGCTCCGCTGATCGGCGGAATGGTGTTGGGCGTCGTCCAGGTATTCGCCCCGTACTACTTCGGTGCGAGTGCTGCTCAAACCGCGATTCTGCTGATTGCACTGGTGTTCTTCGCTTTCCGTCCGGAAGGCCTGCTCTCGAGGAAGGTTCGCGTCTGATGGCCTCGCTTTCTACCAGTCCGCTCACGTCAAGTCCGCCCGCTTCAGGTGGCGGTTCCCGGACGAGAATGCTTGCCGTGTCACGGGAAGCTCTGATCACCGTGGCAGTGGTTGCCGCCGTGCTGCTGTGGATGGGGCCGAGTCTGTATCGGCAGGATCTGGTGTTCCTCGCTGCGACCTATTCGTTGATCGCTCTCGGAATGTATGTGCCGTTCGTTCTGGCCGGATCACTGTCGATGGCGTACAGCGCGTACGCCGCGATCGGTGCGTACGCGGTTGCGCTGATCTCTGTTCGGACCGGGTTGTCGATGTGGTGGGGATGGATTCTCGGCGCCCTCGCCGCCGCAGCGGTCGCAGTGCTCCTCAGCTTGGCGACGCAGAAACTCTCCGGGTTCTACCTCGCCGCGGTCACCTTGTTGTTCGGTATCGCCTTCGAGCACTGGCTGATCGACGGGCCGAGCTTCACCGGAGGTTCGGCCGGGATCTCGGGTGTCGAGACTGCGACGATGTTCGGTTGGGAGCCACCGCGTTACGCGTTGGTCGTGTTCGCGATCCTGTTCGTGTGTCTGATCGCGGTCGCTGTCGATCGGCTTCGGAAATCCGTGTGGGGTCTGATGTTGCAAGCTGCCCGCGACAATCGCAATGTCGCACGGTCTTCCGGCGTCAATCCAGCTCACCTGACCGTCGTGGCGCTGGCGATCGGTGCCGCCGTCGCGTCGACCGGCGGATCGCTGTTCACCGTGTCGGTGCAAGCGCTCACTCCTGAAACATTCACTCTCAGTATTGTTTTCCTCGCGATCTTCATGCCGATCATCGGTGGTCGCGGTTCCGCGTGGGGTGCTCCGCTCGGTGCACTGATCGTGGTGATCGTGACGCTGAACATGCCCGGGTACCAGGGAAGCGGTGAACTGCTGCTCGCCGGAGCCGTCCTGGTGATCCTCATCGTCGCGCCTGGCGGGGTGATCGGATGGAGCCAGAACGTTCTGGGCCGAATGAACCGTCTGTACAAGGAGCGTGGCAACCGATGACTCGGCTACTCGAAGTGAGCGGGCTCCACAAGTCCTACGGCGGGGTCCGCGCTGTCAGCGACGTCTCGTTCAGCGTCGGACCGGGTGAGGTGATCGGCCTGGTCGGTCCGAACGGTGCAGGCAAGACCACACTCGTGGACTGCATCTTCGGCACGCAGCAAGCAGATTCCGGAGCGGTCACGCTCGCCGGTGCCGCCTTGACCGGGCCGTCGGAGCGCCGTGCACGGCAGGGGCTCTCGCGTACGTTCCAGCATCCACAGCTCGCAGCGGAACTCGACGCGATCGACAACATCATTCCGGGACTGTACGGACACAAGATCACCTCACCGCTGCACTCGCTGTGGTGGGCAATCAAAGGGCCGTTCGAGAACTGGGATCGCGCAGCGCAGCGGGCCCGGGAGATTGCCGCCCGGTACTCGGTCACCGATGTCGAAAGTGCCTGCGGGGATCTCAGTTTGGGCGCGCAGCGCCTGGTCGAGGTAGCGCGGGCGATGTCGAGCGAACCTGAAGTCCTCCTGTTGGACGAACCGTTTGCCGGTGCGGATCACGACGGTATCGCCGCGATTTCCGGTGCTGTTCGATCGATTGCTGCACAGGGCAAGGGAGTGGTTCTGGTCGATCACAACGTCGATCTCATCGCGGCGCTCGCAACCAAGATCGTTCTGCTCAATTTCGGATCGGTGGCGTTCTACGGACCGCCGCAAGAGTGCCTGGCCAGCGATGCGATGCGCGAAGCCTATTTCGGTTCCGAATACGAGGAAGGTGCCTGACGATGCTCGAACTCGACAGAGTCACAGTTCGATACGGCTCCGCGGTTGCCGTCAGGAACGTCTCCCTCACCGCCCCGGCCGGTGAAGTGACCGCAATTGTGGGACCGAACGGTGCCGGCAAGACCAGCTTGATCGGAGGAATCTACGGCTCGGTTCCCGCTACCGGGAAGATCACTGTCGACGGTCGTGAGATTCAGAAGCTTTCGGCTCTCGCCCGAGTCCGTAGCGGATTTGCCTATGTCCCCCAGGGCAGGCAACTGTTCATGCGTATGTCCGTTCGCGAGAACCTACGCGTCGGCGCCGACCTGATGGGTTTGAAGGCCGAGGCCGTGGAAACAGCTTTCGAGAGGTTTCCGATCCTGCGCGAACGCTCGGAAAGTTATGCCGGGGTTCTCAGCGGTGGTGAACAGCAGATGTTGGTTCTGGGGCGGGCCCTTCTGGAAACTCCGAAGGTGTTGCTCCTCGACGAGATGATGACCGGGCTGGCACCGAAAATCGTCGCGGAACTGCGAGCGTTGGTCGGCGATCTGGCCGCCGAGGGAGTGACCGTCGTCGTGACGGAACCGGCTCTGGCTGCACTGAAGTCGGTTGTCGACCGCGGATATGTCATGCAACGCGGCGAACTCGTCCGCGAATGCGATTCCGCAGCGACACTGGACAACGCGTACAAACAATCGATGGGCGTACTCAGCGCCGACGGGAGATGATCGACGATCATGTTTGAAACGAAGACACTCGACTTCACCGTCGGTGAATTCGCCACGAATCCGGCCCGGTTCGCCGGTGTCAGCATCAGCGAGATGGTCAGGCATTGGTCTGAGACCATCCCGGACGAAACTGCCTTTGTCACCCCGGAGTCGAGGGTCTCGTGGAAACAGTACGACGCCGCTGCCGATGCCATCGCGTCGGCACTGGACCTAGCGGGTGAGGGATACGGGCATGTGGCCGTGTTGCTTCCCGACACCGCTGTCTTCCATGCGGCTCTCTGCGCAGCATTTCGGACCGGCCGCGTTGCCGTCGGAATCGGTTCGCGCTCCGGCATTCGCGAGATCTCTCATCTGATCGCCCGCTCCGAAGCATCCGTTCTGGTCACCGCGCGCACGCTGCGAGGCGTCGACACCGCCGAACTCGTGGCGAGTCTGCGGGCCGAGCATCCCGGACTGGACGTCGTCTTCGCCGACGAACGCGCCGATGTGATTTTCGAACGCGCGGGCGCAGGTGGCGAATTCACTTCGTTGCCGGTCGAAGTCAAGCGTTTCCCCGCAACCAGTCCGTGCTTTGTCACGTCGGGCGTTTCGATGCTGAACTCGACCTCCGGCACGACGGGCCTGCCCAAGCTGGTGACACAAACCGAGGACCGTTGGGTTGCCTTCTCCGAGATTGCCGCCGAGGCGGCGGCGATCGGTCCGGATGAGGTGTTCCTCGGCGCGGTTCCGGCACCTTTCGGATTCGGCCTCTGGACTTCGCATTTCCTGCCGGCGCTACTCGGTGCTCGCAATGTCGTCATGGAACGCTTCGACGTTTCGGTGATGATCGAGTTGATCGAGCGCGAACGGGTGACTGCTTTGAATTGTGTGAGTACACAATTCAAGATGCTGTTGCGTTCGGAGGCCGCGGAATCGGCCGATCTCTCGTCACTTCGTTTCATGTTCACCGGTGGTGAAGCCGTGCCGTATTCGGAGGCATTGGCATTCGAGCAACGTACCGGAGCGGCTGTCCTGCAGTTCTACGGATCGAACGAAACCGGCGCCGTCTCGGTAACGACGGTTTCGGACGGTTCCGATACCCGACTGAAGACGTGCGGCCACGTCATCGATCGCATGCAAGTTCGTGTATTCGACGATGCGGCAAAGGAACTGACGGGCTCCGTCCGTCGCGGTCAGCCTGCGGTCAACGGCCCACTGATGTGCCAGGGTTATTGGGGCGACGTCGATGCGAACGACGAGTTGTACACCGACGAAGGTTGGATGCTTCTCGGTGACATCGTCGAGATCGACGAGACAGGACGGGTGCGGGTGGTCGGACGCAAAGCCGACATCATCATTCGAGGCGGCAAGAACATTTCCGCGGTCGAAGTCGAGGAGTATGTACGCGCGCACCCTGCGGTGGAACTGGTCGCCGTAGTGGGAGTCGACGATCCGCTGTTCGGTGAGAAGGTCTGTGCGGTCGTCGTGTCCGCTGATGACGATCTGAGTTCGGAGGACTTGACTGCCTGGCTGCAGAGCCGAGGAGTGACCCGCGAGTACATACCCGAGTACGTGATGACGGTCTCCGAATTGCCGATGGCGGCCGGGGGCAAGGTAGCCAAGGGTGAAGTCAAGGCGCTCGCGCAGAGGTGGATCGCGGAACTCAGCTGATCGCGCCTGGCGGTACCGGCTTCGCGTTACGCTGATCCGGACATTGTGCCGAGAGTGAGGGAAACCCGATGACGAACCCTTCACCGCACCGATGGCGTAAGCGAGCGCTGTGGACTCTCGGGACAGTGATAGTCCTTGTCGGAGCCGTGGTTCTGGCTTTTGTGCTGAGTCCGCGACCCGGCGCGCTCACCGTGCGCTGGGTCTTCGATCGTGATGCTGTGAAAGTCACCGAGGCGCTCGAGAAGCATGCTCCAGGTGGCGTCGACTCGATCAAGGACCAGCACTATCGCGCCGATGACGACGACGCATATCTGGACGTCTACTTTCCTGCAGTGACGACTTCAGCGCTGCCCACGGTGATCTGGACTCATGGCGGTGCCTGGATCTCGGGAAGCAAATCCAACTACGCGCCGTACTACGACCTGCTGGCCTCTCGCGGATACACCGTTGTGTCCCTGGACTACTCACTCGGGCCCGAGCATCACTATCCGACAGCGGTGCGACAGCTCAACGACGCACACGCGTACGTCGTCGCGAATGCGGAACGGCTGCATGTTGATCCGACGAAGATCGTTCTCGCCGGAGATTCTGCGGGAGCGCAACTCACGAGTCAGCTCGCCACTCTCGTCACTGATCCCGCGTATGCGGACCGCGTGGGCGTGAACCCGTCGTTGCGGCCGGATCAGCTACGTGGAGTAATCCTGAACTGTGGAATCTACGACGTCGGGAACATGGTCGGCGGACCCGGCATCATCGGTTGGGGAGTTGATCGGTCTCTCTGGGCGTATACCGGGGTGCGTGACTTCATGAGTACCGATGCAGCGGATCAGATGTCGACCTTGAACTACGTCACCGATCGATTTCCGCCTGCCTACATCAGTGGCGGCAACGCGGATCCGTTGACAGATTCTCAGTCGAAACCGTTGGCTGACAAATTCTCGGCGTTGGGAATTGCGGTCGACACACTGTTCTATCCGGCCGATCACGTTCCGGCGCTCGGTCACGAGTATCAGTTCGATCTGGACAATGCCGACGGTCTCACTGCGCTCGATCGGACGGTTCAGTTTCTCGACGCTCATACCGGCTAGTTACCGGATTATGTTGAACCACCGGGAAAATGGTCATTTCGGACAAAGCTCCGAGGGTGTGTTCGGAGGGAATTCCCAGCTAGTCCTTTTGGTCTAGCCTGGGGAGATCCGATCCGACACCAGGAGTTGTTGTGCGAGCGTCTTCCCCCGACAGACGGCGAAGACTCGTTGTCGGAAGCTTGGCGGCGTTCGTCGTCATTCTGTTCGGCATAACCGCCGCGCTGGTCAGTCCGTGGCCAGGAGTTCTCCTCGTACGGTGGATGTCAGCGGGTGGGTCCGAAGCGACTCACGCACAACTCGACAAACACGCACCGCCAGGAATCGTCTCGGTCCTCGATCAGCCGTACCGCGACGGCGACGACGACGCACGACTGGACGTGTACTACCCGTCGGAGTCCACGTCAGCGCTACCGACGGTGGTCTGGGTGCACGGCGGTGGCTGGATAGCGGGATCGAGAACTGATGCCGACGGTTACTACAAACTTTTGGCAGATCAAGGTTTCACTGTGATTTCGGTGGACTATTCACTGGGGCCGGAAGCGTATTACCCCACCGCAGTGAATCAACTGAACGACGCGTATCGATTCATCGTGAGCAATGCGGACAGGTTGCATGTCGATTCGAACAATCTCTTTCTTGCGGGAGATTCGGCAGGCGCGCAGTTGTCCAGTCAGTTGGCGACCGTCATGACCAGCCCTGACTACGCGTCGGAAATGGGGTTGGAACCGGCATTACGACCCGAGCAGATACGCGGAGTTGTCCTCGACTGCGGGGTCTTCGATCTGAAACCGCTACTGTCGCAGGGGAAGTACTTCGGTTGGGGCGTCGACAAGCAGTCGCTGTGGGGGTACCTCGGAACGAGGGACTTCGACGGGTCGACTGCAGTGGGTCAGATGTCGACGCTGGGCCATGTGACCTCGGACTTTCCAGCGACGTTCATCACCGGCGGAAATGTCGACCCACTGACCGCCAGCCAGTCGAAACCCATGGCAGAACGGCTCGCCGATCTGGGCGTCGAAGTAGACGCACTGTTCTACCCCGACGATCACGAGCCTGCGCTGGACCACGAATATCAATTCGACCTCGACACCGTGGACGCGATGATCGCGTTCGATCGCACAGTCGCGTTTCTACGCGAAAACGTGCGTTAGCGCACTCAGCGAATCACGTACGGTGAAATCGAACTCCGGTGCTCGCTGATGTCGAGGTCTTTACCCAATGGAGGGAAGGCGCGCTGCGGACAGTTGAGGCGTTCGCAGACACGGCAGCCCGAGCCGATCGGCGTTCCCGGATTCGACTCGTCCAGATCCAGACCGTCGCTGTAGACGAGTCGATGCGCGTGGCGAATCTCGCATCCCAATCCGATGGCGAAGATCTTCGCGGGCTGTCCGTATCGAGCCGCTCGCCGTTCGACCGTGCGTGCGACCCACAGGTATCGGCGACCGTCGGGCATCTGCGCGATCTGCGGCATGATCTTGCCCGGATATGAGAACGTCTCGTAGACGTTCCACAGCGGGCATGTGCCGCCGCTGGTGGAGAAGTGGAATCCCGTGGCGGACTGACGCTTCGACATGTTTCCGGCACGGTCGACACGTACGAACATGAACGGAACCCCGCGAAGTTTGGGGCGCTGCAGGGTCGAGAGGCGATGGCAGATCGTCTCGTAGCTCGCGGAATAGAAGGCAGACATGCGCTCGATGTCGTAACGGAAGTCCTCGGCAACCTCGTGAAACTGGCTGTAGGGCAGCACGGTGGCCGCGGCGAAATAGTTGGCCAAGCCAAGCTTCGCCAGGGAGACCGATGCTTCGCTGGTGAAGTTTCCCTCGGCCACCAACGAGTCGAGCAGCTCGCCATGCTCGAGGTACGCGAGTTCTGTCGCGAACTTGAAGACCTGTTGCCCGCCCGAGAGCCTTGCCGAGATCTCCAGGACCCTGGTATCCGGGTCGTAGCGATGAAGTATGTTCTCGCCCAAATCGACTCGTCGAACGATCTGCACGTCGTGGACGGACTCGAGGCGTCTGGCGATCTCGCCGGCGACGTCGCCACGGTGAAAGCGCATCCGGGCAGTGAGTTCTTCGGCTGCGGTGTCGAGATCGTGGATGTAGTTCTGTCGCTGATAGAAGTAGTCCCGTACTTCCTCGTGCGGCATGGTGATCGAACCGCTGCCGCTGCCGTCCGAGAAACGGTCCTCCGTGGCTGCGGCGAGCTGGGCCGTCGTGTTGCGGAAGCGGCGATGCATGTTCACCATCGCCTTGGCGAGGCCCGGGTGCGTGGAGACCATCTCCGCGATTTCGTGGGCGTCGGCGTCGATACCCATCTCTTGATCGAGGGCAACTTCACGCATTTCCGCGATCAGGCGTGTGTCGTCTTGTGGGGAGAAGAAGGTGGTGTCGACACCGAAGACTTCACTGATTCGCAGGAGGACCGGCACAGTGAGTGGCCGGACGTCGTGCTCGATCTGATTGAGATAGCTTGCCGAGATCTCCAGCGTCTTGGCCAGTGAAGCCTGACTCAACCCGCGCTCGGTCCGCAGTTGGCGAAGCCGGACACCGACAAAGGTTTTCGACATTTTCCCAGGATACGAGTGACAGTCCGGCTTCGCAAAGGTGGGTTCGCAGTCTTCGCACCGGGGCTCCGCCGCCGTGAGTGGTTGAGGAGCCTCGGCACTCCCTAACCACTCACGGGGCCGGAGGCCTAGACCCTGTTCTCCGAACGCGGAGCGCCGATTCCGGGATCGATCTGGAACGGTCCGCTCGACGACGGTGCGAGCGGGAAGTCGAAGATCGCTGTCGGGAGATACACCGTCGAACACGAATTGGGGATATCCACGACGCCCGACAGACGACCCTCGATCGGTGCCGCACCGAGTAGCAGGTACGCCTGCTCCGGTGCGTAGCCGAACTTGGTCAGGTATTCGATCGCATGCAGGCACGCACGCTGGTACGACAGATGTGAATCCAGGTACTTCTGTTCGCCGTCCAACGTGACAGAAGTGCCCGAGAATGCAAGCCACTCGGAATACTGCGGATCCGTGTTGCCCGGCATGAAGATCGCGTTCTCGGAAACGCCGTAGGTATCCATGCCGCCCTTGATGATGTCCACACGAAGGTCGATGAAGCCGCCCATTTCGATGGCACCGCAGAACGTGATCTCACCGTCGCCCTGGGAGAAGTGAAGATCGCCGACCGACAGATTCGCACCGTCAACGAACACCGGATAGAAGATTCGGCTGCCCTTGGTGAGGTTCTTGATGTCCTGGTTTCCGCCGTTCTCGCGCGGGGGAGCGGTGCGAGCCGCTTCGCCGGCCACGCGTGTGTACTCGTCACCGGTCAAGGTTCCCAGAACGGCATCGCGGGGCTCGGGCGGAAGCGCAAGCGGGGGAACCCGATTGGGGTCGGTGGCAATCAGGGCACCCTCGCGGGCATTCCACTTGGCGAGCAGGGCTGCCGACGGAGCCGTGCCCATGAGTCCCGGGTGGACGATGCCTGTGAACGAGACGTGCGGAATGTGGCGCGACGTCGCCGTTTGTCCGGAGAAATCCCAGACAGCCTTGTACGCGTCGGGGAACTGTTCGGTGAGGAATCCGCCGCCGTTGTTCCGAGGGAAGATGCCGGTGTACCCCCAGCCTTGGCCGGCCAACGGACCCGAATCCTCTTGGGGGATAGGACCGATATCCAAGATGTCGACGATCAGCAGGTCGCCGGGCTTCGCGCCTTCGACGGAAAAGGGGCCGGACAGCGTGTGGACCGTGGTCAGTGGTGCATTGAGAATGTCGTCGGCGGAGTCGTCGTTGTGGATTGCGCCGTCGAACCATTCGCGGCAATGGACACGAAACGCATCACCGGGTTTCACCGTCACCGCTGCCGGGATGTCCGGGTGCCACCGATTGTGGCCGACGATCGCCTGGTCGGTGAATTTCTTGGCGGAATCGAGTGGAAACAGCAGTTCGGGCATATGCACTCCTCATTCTCGAAGAAACGGAAAACTCGTGGCGGCAGGACTTTCGTGTCGGATCGTGACTCGCTGTGAGGGTGCTCAGGGGCGAGGTAGCTTGCGGTGCAACGGATTGGACGTTGTCGGGGCAGATTGTCGGCCGCGGCCGGGTAGTGACCCACTGACCACGGCAGGCTCGTGAGCCGATCGAGCTGTGCTGTCCAGCAGACCCATCGCGGCTGACGACGCGTGACTCAAGCGGGGAGACGAGACCACCCGCTTGGACTCGAGGCTGCACTGGGGGCAGCTGATCGACTGGGGCACTTCGGCCATCGCGAACGACCGCTCGAGTGGGCCGCAGCCGGTACAGCGAAACTCGTACAGGGGCATGCGGTCACGCTATCGGAGGATCCGTCAGTGCGACACTGGAACGACCAGGGCGACACTGGAACGACGAGGGCGACACTGGAACGGCACGCAACGGGTTGCTGCCGCCGCAAGTGCGAACGTCAGCGCAAGTACACAACCGCGTTGTCTCCGCCGGTACAGGTGACGATGTCGGAGGCCACCTTGCACGCCATCGTGTACTCCTTGCCGGTCACCGGACTACGTGCGGAAACCGTGCTGGATCGACCGGCGGCACCGGAGTTTCCGTAGGCGATCCGAACTGCCTCGGCAAACTCGCACGAAGTTTTGCCCCCACTGGTCGCGGACTCCTTGTAACTTCCCGCCGGCTGCCCGCCGGGGCATGCGGACGCACCTGCCGGGAAGTTCGCGGCGCGTGTGGTCGTCGGGGATGTCGTGCTGGGAGCAGTTGTCGTGGCACCGGCGGTGCCGGGTGTGTTCGCGGCGGCGGTGGTGGTGTGGGCGGCTCCACCGGCCGTCGAGTTGGGGACGTCCTTCGGCCACAGAACCCATGCAAGCCCGCCGAAGAGAGCCAACACGGTGATGACACCGATGATCGATACCGGAATCACCCAGCCGGGTCGTCGTGGCGGCGGATTTCCACGTGGCGGACCAGGCGGGAATCCCTGCGGTGGGGGATAGGACTGCGGCGCGGCCCGGTATCCCAACTGCGGCGGTTGAGGCCCGGATTGCGACCATGCCTGGTTGTTCGGTGGCTGCTGATAGTTGTCCGGCACAGCTTTATCGCCCGTTCAGTGGTGTCGAGGGCGTCGAACGACAAGTCATGGTTCGACAGCATATGGCCGGTGAACGGGTTGTCGGGGGCTTTGCGAGACCTCGATCTCGGGAAAGTACTCGCGCGAATGCCGTTGCGACGAAGTGATTGCGGTCACTTGCGGGCAATGAAGTTGACTCCGAAGTAGCGGACAGGCCCGTTCCGTGCGCTGCGCGAACAGGCGTAATTCACCAGTGGCGGAGTTGAGTGCATTTCGTTCACAGCCTGCGGTTTCATTGCTACTCGCCAGTACGGAACCTGTCCGAATGGGTAGTGCTCGCCGTGTAGGAATCTTCACAGACTTAGCAAAGTGTGTTGAAAAGGTAGCGAAGATTGGCATTAGCAACAGGTAGACGGCACTTTTTCGATGTGCCATTCTCGGTAAGTACACAAGAAGGGCCTGGCAAGTATGTGAAGTAGTACGCACGTACTGCTCACAACAGGCCGGACCAGCAGATCAAAGAGATGGAGTCTTGATGTCGACCACCGGCACCCCGAAGACCGCAGCTGAGCTCCAGCAGGATTGGGACACCAACCCTCGCTGGAAGGGCGTTACTCGTAACTACACGGCCGATCAGGTCGTCAAGCTCCAGGGCACCGTCGTCGAGGAGCAGACCCTCGCTCGTCGCGGATCCGAGATCCTGTGGGATCTCGTGAACAACGAGGACTACATCAACTCCCTCGGTGCACTTACCGGCAACATGGCTGTGCAGCAGGTTCGCGCCGGCCTGAAGGCCATCTACCTCTCCGGTTGGCAGGTTGCCGGCGACGCGAACCTCTCGGGCCACACCTACCCGGACCAGAGCCTCTACCCGGCCAACTCGGTTCCGGCCGTCGTCCGTCGCATCAACAACGCACTGCTGCGCGCCGACGAGATCGCCAAGACCGAGGGTGACACCTCCGTCAGCAACTGGCTCGCTCCGATCGTTGCCGACGCCGAAGCCGGCTTCGGTGGCGCTCTCAACGCTTACGAGCTGCAGAAGGCCATGATCGGCGCCGGCGCTGCCGGTGTCCACTGGGAGGATCAGCTCGCTTCGGAGAAGAAGTGCGGCCACCTCGGCGGCAAGGTGCTCATCCCCACGCAGCAGCACATCCGCACCCTGACCTCGGCTCGCCTGGCTTCCGACGTCGCGGACGTTCCGTCCGTCATCATCGCCCGCACCGACGCTGAGGCCGCAACCCTCATCACCTCCGACGTGGACGAGCGTGACCGCCCGTTCCTCGACGGAACCCGCACGGCTGAAGGCTTCTACGGCGTCAAGAACGGCATCGAGCCCTGCATCGCTCGCGCCAAGGCTTACGCACCGTACGCAGACCTCATCTGGATGGAGACCGGCGTGCCGGATCTCGAGGTTGCAAAGAAGTTCGCCGAATCCGTTCGCAGCGAATTCCCGGACCAGCTCCTGGCCTACAACTGCTCCCCTTCCTTCAACTGGAAGGCGCACCTGGACGACGCGACCATCGCGAAGTTCCAGAAGGAGCTCGGCGCAATGGGCTTCAAGTTCCAGTTCATCACGCTGGCCGGCTTCCACTCGCTCAACTACGGCATGTTCGACCTGGCCTACGGCTACGCCCGCGAAGGCATGACGGCATTCGTCGACCTGCAGGAGCGCGAGTTCAAGGCTGCTGAAGAGCGTGGCTTCACCGCCATCAAGCACCAGCGTGAGGTTGGCGCCGGCTACTTCGACACCATCGCCACCACTGTTGACCCCAACACCTCGACGGCAGCTCTCAAGGGCTCCACCGAAGAGGGCCAGTTCCACTAAGAACTGACTTCGGGTGGGGGAGAGGCTCGGCTTCGGGTCTCTCCCCTGCTTGTATCACCGATCTACTTTCTCTCGTCTTCCAGGCAGTTCCAATTGCATCGGCCACCAGCGTCGACGCAGTTCGAAGTGCTTTCTTTGCAACACCTTCAGACTGCAAAACCTTCACCAGACAAACTCCACGAGACAAACAAGGAGCTGACGTGACCAGCGAAAAAATTCAGCGCGTCGGCGTTATCGGCGCCGGAATCATGGGTGCCGGAATCGCCGAGGTGTGCGCCCGCGCACATGTCGATGTTCTGGTCTTCGAGCAGACTCGCGAGCTTGCAGCAGCCGGGCGTTCACGCATCCTGCGTTCGCTCGACCGCGGCGTGAGCAGCGGAAAGATCACAGAACGCGAGCGTGAGCAGGCCGCATGGCGTCTGCGTTTCACCTCCGATCTGGGAGATTTCGCGGACCGCCAGCTCGTCGTGGAGGCCGTCGTCGAAGACGAGAAGATCAAGAGCGAAATCTTCGCCGAGCTCGACGCGGTCGTGACGGACCCGGATGCGGTTCTCGCGTCCAACACGTCGTCGATCCCGATCATGAAACTCGGCATCTCGACCAAGCGTCCCGAGCGAGTCATCGGTATGCACTTCTTCAACCCGGTGCCGGTTCTGCCGCTCGTCGAATTGGTGACGACGCTCAAGACCAGTGCCTCCGTCTCGCAGCGCGCCGAGGCTTTTGCCAGCGACATCCTCGGCAAGCAGGTCGTCCGCAGTGCCGACCGCTCCGGCTTCGTCGTCAACGCACTCCTGGTGCCGTACCTGCTCTCGGCGATCCGCATGGTCGAGTCGGGCTTCGCAACGAAGGAAGACATCGACAAGGCAACGGTTCTGGGCCTCGCGCACCCCATGGGTCCGCTGGCGCTGACCGACCTGGTCGGCCTCGACACCGTCAAGTCCATCGCCGACTCCATGTACGAAGAGTTCAAGGAGCCGCTGTACTCCGCTCCGCCGCTGCTCCTGCGTATGGTCGAAGCCGGATTGACCGGCAAGAAGTCCGGCGCGGGCTTCTACGAATACGCCGACAACGGTCGCTCCACCAAGCAGGCAAGCTAAGGCCCAAAGCCCCCTGTGCGCGTTTGTGGAGTGTAGAGACTCCATAAACGCGCACAGGGCGCTCGCGCCCCTCGGTTAGAAAGGTCGACCGCATGTCCAGCAGCACTGCAGCATTCGGCTCCAGCGTCCTGGGGTATCCGCGCATCGGGCCGCGTCGTGAGCTCAAGCGCGCCCTCGAGTCCTACTGGCACGGCACTTCGGACAAGGACGCACTCCTCGCGGTCGCCAAGGAACTTCAGGAATCGACCTGGAGCGAATTGGCTGCGACGGGATTGAGCCAGGTTCCCGGCAACACCTTCTCCTTCTACGATCACGTGCTCGACAATGCGCTGCTTTTCGGCGCAGTGCCGGAGCGGTTCAAACCGCTCGAAGGCGCACTCGATCCGCTCGATTTCTACTTCACGATGGCCCGCGGTCGCCCCGACTTCCCGCCTCTCGAGCTGGTGCGCTTCTTCGGCACGAACTACTACTACCGTCAGCCCGAGATCGACGCGAACACGGTGTTCTCGCTCAACTCGGAAGCACTGCTCGACGAGTTCGAACGTGCGAAAGCGCGCGGCATCGAATTGCGCCCCGTCATCATGGGACCGGTTTCGCTGCTTCTGCTCTCGAAGGTCGGGCCCGCCACCGAGAAGTCAGATCCGAACTTCACCCCACTCGATCTGTTGGACGCAATCCTGCCCGAGTACGAGAAGCTCTTCGAGCAGCTCGCCAAGGCCGGTGCCACCTGTGTTCAGTTGGACGAGCCTTCGGTGACCGAGGACCGCACCGCCGACGAGCTCGCCGCTCTGGGACGCGCATACGAGAAACTTTCGACGGCTCCGCTGCGCCCGCGCCTGTTGGTGACGGGTCCGTACGGCAAGTTCGGCGAAGCCCTCAACATCTTGGCGCCCACCAAGATCGAGGCCTTCGGTCTGGACTTGGTGCACGGCAAGATCACGGCCGAGGAACTGGCCGCGGTGCCGAACATCAAGCGCAAGCGCATCTACGCAGGCGTCGTCGACGGTCGTAACGTGTGGCGCGTCGACCGGTTCAACACGTTGACGTACCTGAACGAACTCAAGGACGTCGTGCCTGACCTCGTCGTCTCCACGTCGTCGTCGCTGCTGCACGTGCCGTACGACGTGCTCTCCGAGTACGACATTCCGGGAGACGTCGCAGACCGTTTGGCTTTTGCGAAGCAGAAGGTCGGCGAGGTCGTCTCACTGGCGAAGGCGCTCACCGAAGGTCCTTCGGACAAGTGGCGTAAGCGTCCGACGAAGGTGCACTTCAAGCTCAAGCACGCAGTCCGTGCTCGGGTCAACGCGATCAAGCCCGAAGATCGTGTGCGTGCACCGTACGAGGAGCGTCGCAAAGCTCAGCAGGAACGGTTGAACCTGCCTTTGGTTCCGGCTCAGACACTGGGTTCGTTCCCGCAGACCGACGCGATTCGCCAGGCTCGTTACGAACTCGGCCAGGGGCGCTTGGAGTGGGACGACTACTACAAGCGCATTCAGGAAGAGATCGAGCGCACAATCCGTCTGCAAGAGGACATCGGTCTCGATGTTTTCGTGCACGGCGAGCACGAGCGCAACGACATGGTCCAGTACTTCGCCGAACTGCTCGAGGGCTATGCCTTCACGCACAACGGTTGGGTTCAGGCCTACGGATCTCGTTGTACGCGTCCGCCGATTCTCTACGGAGACATCGCACGTCCGAAGCCGATGACGGTCGAGTGGATTGCGTACGCGCAGTCGCTGACCGACAAGCCGGTCAAGGGCATGCTGACGGGTCCGGTCACCATGATCGCTCGTTCGTTCGTGCGTCAGGATCAGCCGCTCTACGAAACGGCAGAGCAACTGGCACTTGTCATTCGAGACGAAATCGCGGATCTCGAAGCCGCCGGAATCGCCATCATCCAGGTGGACGAGCCGGCAATTCGTGAACTGCTGCCACTGCGTGAGGACGGCCGGGAGGCCTACCTGGAGTGGGCCGTCGACGCGTTCCGTCTGGCAACAGGTGGAGCGAAGCCGGAAACACAGATCCACACACATCTGACGTACTCCGCTCGGTCGTCGGTGGTCGACGCCATCGAACGGTTGGACGCCGATGTGACGGCTATCGTCGCGACCCGCTCCATCACGTGGGTTCTCGAAGCACTCAAGGAAGGCGCGCTCACACACGGCGTCGGCCCCGGCGTCTACGAATCTCGTTCGGCTCGGATTCCCGACATCGACGAGCTCGACGAATTGCTCACCGAGGCAAGCGAATCGATCTCTCTCGATCGTTTGTGGGCAAACCCGGACGGTGGCCTCAAGACCCGCCATCCGTGGCAGCTCGAGCCTTCGCTGCGCAACATGGTTGCGGCCGCGAGGCGCTTGCGTCGTCGCGCCGAGCAAGCCGAGCGCGACGCCGGGTAAGTCACGTAAAGAACTAGTCATGGAGGGGCCTGCGAGTTGCAGGTCCCTCCATGCACGGGTAGGCATGTCTGCATGGTTACTGCTGCTGCTTATGCCGCGACGTCTGCTGACGGTCCGCTCGAGAAGACCACCGTCGAACGCCGCGAGCTCGGTCCACTGGACATTCTCATCGACATCAAATTTGCCGGCATCTGCCATTCCGACATCCACACCGCTCGCAACGAGTGGGGCGGAGCCAAGTACCCGATCGTCCCCGGACACGAAATCGCCGGCGTCGTCGCCGCCGTGGGTTCCGATGTCACCAAGCACAAGGTCGGCGACCGCGTCGGCGTCGGCTGCTTCGTCGACTCGTGCGGGGAGTGCGACGCCTGCACCGCCGGCGAAGAGCAGTACTGCCGCAAGGGTGTGACGGGTACCTACAACGCCACCGGCCGCGACGGTGAGCGCACTCAGGGCGGCTACTCGACGCACATCGTCGTCACCGAGCATTTTGTTCTCTCGATCCCGGAGGGCATCGAACTCGACGTTGCCGCGCCGCTCCTGTGCGCAGGCATCACCTTGTACTCACCGCTGCGGCACTGGAACGCCGGCCCCGGCAAGAAGGTCGCCATCATCGGTTTCGGCGGCCTCGGTCACGTCGGTGTGAAGATCGCCAAGGCGCTCGGAGCGGAAGTCACCGTCCTGAGCCAGACGCTCGGCAAGAAAGACGACGGGCTTCGCCTCGGCGCCGATCACTACTACGCGACCAACGACCGTGAGACGTTCAAGGCTCTTCGCGGCGAGTTCGACCTGATCCTCAACACGGTCTCGGTCAATCTCGACATCGACGCCTACATGTCCCTGCTCGCCATCAACGGCACTCTCGTCGAACTCGGCCTGCCGGAGAAGCCGATCGAAGTTCGGGCATTCGCGCTCGCCGCAAACCGTCGTAGTCTCGCCGGCTCCATGGTGGGTGGTATCCCGCAGACACAGGAGATGCTCGACTTCTGCGCCGAGCACGGCATCGGTGCAGAAATCGAACTGATCCCGGCGAGCGACATCAACGATGCTTACGAGCGCGTGATCAAGAGCGATGTGCGATACCGATTCGTGATCGACACCGCAACAATCTGATCCGCTCAGTCGAGTTGCTCGCGAAGATTACTCAGTGTCTTCGCGAGCAATCTCGACACGTGCATCTGGGATACGCCGACTTTCTCGGCGATCTGTGTCTGCGTCAGGTTTCCGAAGAATCTGAGCATCAACACCGTCCGCTCTCGTTCGGGAAGCTTGTCGAGAAGAGGGCGCAACGCCTCGTGATTTTCGACGTTCTCGAGTGCTGCGTCGTAATCACCGAGTGTTTCCACGAGCGGAAGATCGTCGGTGTGATTGGACGCGGCACCGTCGACCGAGACGGTTTGGTACGCGTTGCCGGCGATCAACGCCTGGGCGACTTCTTCGCGTTCGATCCCCAACGTCTCGGCCAACTCGTCGACGGTCGGGGCGTGCCCGAGTTGCTGAGACAGCTCACTGATCGCCTGCCCGAGTTGGAAATGCAACTCCTTCATCCGACGCGGAACTCGTAGCGCCCAACCGGTGTCACGGAAGTGTCGCCGAACTTCACCCATCACGGTGGGAACTGCGAACGAGACGAAATCGGAGCCGCGCGTGGAATCGAAACGGTCGACGGCGTTGACCAGACCGAGCCGTGCCACCTGAACCAAATCGTCGTGCGCCTCACCGCGCCCGTCGAATCGCCTGGCAATGTGCTCGGCCAACGGCAGGCACCTGGTGATGAGTGCAGTGCGCACTCGTTCGTACTCGGGGCTGTGGGGTTCGAGGGTCCGCATTTCCTCGAAAACTGGTATGACGTCCCGATATTCGTCGGTGGACCGCCGACGCGGGCGTGAGGGGCCGTCTGCGGAAGCGGTCACAGGCGCCCGCTGAGGGCCTTGGTGAACTTCATGGTCGTGATGTAGCCGGCACCGCCGAGGTTCTCTTCCTGGTCGAGCGAAATCGAATCCGTCAGTTCGGTGAGAATGTGCCACCCGAACGAGCGCTGACTGCCGTCCTCGTACTCCGTGGTGGTCGTCGAAACAGACACGTGCAGTTGTGGGGGAGTGAAGACGAACCGACACACCAGAACCGAATCAGGGGCAGCACGAACAATCAGATGCGTACAGATTTCGTCCATGGCCAGCTTGATGTCGGCGATGGCGTCGAGGTCGAAGTTTTCCTGAATGGCAACGGTGGCAGCCAGTGCTCGCAAAATCGACAGCTGATCGAGAGTCGCTTGAATCCTCAACTCCACGACCGGTTGAGTCTGATCCTGATCGGGCTCGAGTGCGCTGAGGTGTGCCATAAGTTCTCCGGATCGTCGTACCAGGGGTCGCCGTGAAGTCTGGTGCCGAGAACGATACCCATCTCGACCTTCACCGTGACCCCCGAACACGAAATTTCGTCGATGGTGGTGCCGGGGTAATCGACACAGTTCTGCTCACGACCGTTGGCAGTCGCAACATCGGATTACCTCACGGAACCGCAGACCAAACCACATTTTTGTTCGGAGCACCGAAACGAATGGTCGCAACGCACTTGTGACGTCGGTCATGCTGGCGTACTGTTTCAAACCGAGGTTGAGCACACAGCCGATGAGGGATTGATCCGTAATTCTGGAGACCCGTTCATCGTGCGTCTCCTTCGGAGGTCCCTTCTCTTTTGCAGAGTGTAAACCGTTGCGGGATGGGAGAACCATGACTGTTGTTCCAGGATCATCTATTTCAGGCTTTACGAACGCGGCGAAGGGATCGGTTGATTACGGACCTCCCGCGACCGGGACAGCGACCGCATCATTTCACGCGCACCGCATCAGTGCACAGACCGCTGTTATTCAAGTTCGTGGCGAAATCGACCTGATGAGCGCCAATGCTTTTCGCGATTATTTGACGTACCACGTGGCCGCGGACCGGACACTGGTCGTTGATCTCTCCGAACTCGAATTCATGGGGACGTGCGGCTTGTCCGTACTGTCGGTGCTGTCGACGCGATCACGCGACGTGGGCGGCACACTGGCGCTCGTCTGCGCTCGCCCGGTTCAAAGGTTGCTCAAAGCAGCTGGTCAGGAGTCGATGTTTGCCTGCTACGAGTCGCTGGATCACGCGATCGGCCTCGAAGAGACCCGACGTTTCCCGGCTTGATTCCGCAGCTTCACTCCAATCTTCGTGAAATCAGCCTCGTGAAATCAGGTTCGTAGAGCCCGTCAGCGTCAGTGCACTTCACTTCTGTGAGTGCCCTTGTGTTGGCGGGCTCTCGGCGGTGCTGTGACGCACCGGCCGTAGGTTCGGACCACTTCGGTGGCGACGTGATCCCACGAATACGATTCGCACGCGCGAGCGCGACTCTGCCGTGCAAACGCTGCGCCTTCGTCCTCGTCGTCGAGAAGATGCCGGACTGCCCGCGCGGTTTCCACCGGATTGTTGACCGGGACCCGCCGGCCGGTGAGCCCGTCGATCACGGTATCCCGCAGTCCGCCAACAGGAGTCGCGACCACCGGCACTCCGCACGCCATCGCCTCCAGAGCCGCGATTCCGAACGGTTCGTATCTGGGGGTACAGACGAGGGCGTCGGCCGATCGCATCAATTTCGGTAGTTGGCGGTGCGGAACCCGTCCCAGTAATTGGACTCGATCTGCGACGCCGAGCCGCTCGGCAAGCTTGACCAAGCGGATCGCCACCTCGTCGGTGCTCAGTTGTGCGACGGGCGGCCCACCGATCACTACCAACTCCGTGTCCGGCAGCGAAGCCAGCGCGGCGACGGCAACATCGAAGCCCTTCTGCTCCACCAGCCTTCCGACGCAGATCAATCTATGCGGTGCGGTCCTCTTCGCGGCGGGTCCCTCAGGGGTGAACGCCTCGGTGTCGACGCCCGAGGGCACCATGGTGGTCCGTGATCGTGGTGATCCCTGCCGAACCAGATCGAAGATTTCGTCCGAACTGGTCGCGATGACATGGGTTGCGCCCCTGGCGATCAACGGCTCCAGGTGAGTCCGCTCCGAGGGGCTGTCGTCGGCTGCTCCGAGGTGGCGGTGCGCCGCAGATCCCAGAGAATGGAATGTCTGAAGTACAGGGATGCCGAGCGAGCGGGTCGCGAGTTCCGTTGCCACACCAGACATCCAGAAGTGCGAGTGCACCACATCGGGTCGGTCGGTACTCCACTGAGCGCGCAGAATGCTGGCAAAGGTTCCCAGGTGAGGAAGGATTTCGGCATCCGGGAGAGCCTGTGTCGGGCCGGCCTCGAGATAGTCGACGCAGTACCCGGCGCGAGCGCGAACGCGGTCCGGTCCACCGACGTGTGCCCGCCGCGTGAAGACGGTGACGTCGTGTCCGGCGCGAACCAAGGCCGCAGACAGTTCGTCGACGTGCAGGTTCTGTGCACCAGCTGCCGAGCAGCCCACCGGCGCGAGTGGATCGGCGTTCACCGACACCATGGAGATCTTCAGCATTCGTCCGGGAGCCATAGCGGGCGAGTACTTCATCGGGTCCCCTCTCCACTTGATCGGTTCGTCTGGGGATACCCGGAGTCCATGATCTGAACCGGGTTTCGACGTGGTCAGCGGTGGGCACATTCCAAACACGATGGCGAGGAGTGAGGTTCGATGACAGAACAAATGCTGGTCGACGCAACCGTCGGACTCGGGTTCGAGCGGTACGTACAACGGGTGGCGGTCGGCGTGGGCGCCGGTATCGAGCAATGGTGTTGCAGGCGCGAACACCCCCTGGAGGCCTACATCGCGTTGGACCGAACGGTGCCGCGTTTTCCCGGGCGTGAGGTGGCGTTGCTCTGGGAGGAGACGTGCGGTTGGGCCCTGGCCGTGGAGACTCGTTCAGGGGAGGACCTCATCGTTCTCGGATATCTGGGAGAACATGCGGTGCCTGCCCCCGGTGCCGTCGCCGACTTTGCCGCGACACTGGGCACCCGCAGCCCGCATTGGGTCATGAACAGGCCGCTGGCGGATTCGGACGAGACCGCGCGAGAACTGCGGAGCTATTCCGGAAGTGCTTACGCCTGAACAGTATTCAGATTCAATTGGCTCAGTTGACCACGTCCAGGATGGGATCGAGGACGGGCGTCGAGGCAGCTTCGACGTCCGGATCGTCCATGAGTCGAAAGACGATGTGACCGCCGAGCGCACCACCGATGCCGACCGCGGTGAGCCCCAGTATCGACAGCACTCGTGCCAGCGCGAGTGAGTCCTTTCCGCGTAGCCTGTACGACGCAGCAAAGGACCAGATACCCACTGCATTCGACGCAGCGTGCACCAGTCCCACACGGCGGGCGACGTCGCCACGTTCGGACCAGTCCAGCCAGCCCGTCAGCAGAACCGGCGGAGTCGAAACCAATCCGAGCCCGATCAGCCGTCGTGCTGTCTGCGGATCGCCTAAAACATCGAAGATCAGCGACGCCGTCCAGGCGCCCGCCGGAATGGTCACGAGGGCAGGATGGATGGGATGCCCGACGGCGGCGCCGCGCAGAAGTGCGGCGACAGTGCGCGATCGGTCGGATCGCTCCGTGATCTCGAGGATTCTGCGCCTGAGGCCAGTGGACGGACCGTCCAGTCCGCGAGCGGATTCGATTCCGCGATAAAGAGTTCCGATGTCCATGTAATTCGGCTACCCGGCGTAGACGTCGGGAAACCTCGCGACGGCAGTGTCTTGTCGACCGTCATGCTCCGGCGTACGGTCGAAACGAAAGAGATCCGACCGGAGGAGCGAACGATGAAGCTCAATCTCTTTGCGGCGTGGGCGTCGTATTTCCTGGTATTGGCCACAGTGGTCTGCCTCGGCAGTTTCCTGGTGGCGGCAGGCTCAGGTCAGGGTGGTTGGGCATTGATCGCCGGACTCGCCGGCGTCGCGTCCATCGGCCTCGCGGTAGCCCTGTACGCCAGCACTGTGCGTCACGACCACAAAGTGCACCGCGAATCCCCACACCTGTTCTGATCAGGCTGCGTCTGATCAGGACTGCTTCTGATCAGGACTGTGCGAGTCGCGCCTTCTCCGCCTCGATGTCGAAGTTGGCAGGCGGCCAGTCGAGATCGAGCTTTTCCAGAGCGTCGATCAGTAGCTCCGTGACTGCAATTCGGCTGTACCACTTGCGATCACACGGCACGACGTACCACGGCGCGTGCTCGGTCGACGTCTTGTCGAGCATTGCCTGATACGCCTGCTGATACGCCGGCCACAGACCGCGCTCGGTTACGTCGCCCGGGTTGTACTTCCAGTACTTGTCCGGACGGTCGAGACGTTCTTCCAGTCGCTTCTTCTGCTCGTCGAGCGAGACGAACATCGCGACCTTCACGATGGTGGTTCCGGCGTCGACGAGTTCCTTCTCGAACTGGTTGATCTCGTCGTAGCGCGTGCTCCAGACATCCTCCGGGACAAGATCGTGAACGCGCACGACCAGGACGTCCTCGTAGTGGGAGCGATCGAACACACCGAGATAGCCGCCGCGGGGTAGTTCCTTCTTGATCCGCCAGAGGTAGTGGTGTTGCTTTTCCTCTTCGGTCGGGACACCGAAGGCTGCGTGCTGCACTCCCGAAGGATCCACGTGACCGATCACGTGCCGGACCATGCCGCCCTTGCCTGCGGTGTCCATTCCTTGCAGGACCAGCAGAATCGAGCGGCTGTCCCCGGACCGGCCGTTGGCGTACAGCAACTCCTGCAGGTCGGACAGTACCGCGCCGCGCTCCTCGAGCAGACGTTCGCCGTCAGCTTTGTTTCCGGTGAATCCCGGAGTGCTGTTGCGATCGAGTTGATCGATTTCGAACCCGGGCTCTGCCCGCAAGGTCTTGGCGGCCGGTGTTTCCCACAGCGAGTCTTGTGCCATGCCGAAAGAGTGCCACAGGATCGCCCCCTACGGCCCGAAAGTTCGGTCTCGGGCGAGTCAGTCCTCGGCAGGCTTGACGAGGGGATGCGGAACCGACTTGAACTTGGCCGGTGATCCGTTGACCGCCGCAATGCCGGTGATGCCGCCCCACGTCATCATCGTGAGGTAATCGATCAGCGATTCAGCGGACATCGACTTGTTCGAGATCCACCAGTGCGTCGCGAGCTGAATTCCGCCGACGATCCCGAATGCCCACGGCAGGGAGCCGCCGGAATCCATCTCCATCTCGCGAAGACGATTGCCCAACACCGTGGAGAGCAATTCGGCGATCATGCGCTCGGAGTCGGCAACGACGTCGCGGTTGGCGCCGGCGCCGTTGGCCATCACGTAGAGGTAGATGTCCGGGTCGGATGCCACCGTCTCGACGTACGCGGTGATGCTGGCCTGAGTGAGTTCGAAATCGTCGAGATCGCCGCTGATCGCTTCGTAGATACGCGGCGAGAGGATGGTCTCGACGTACCGCATCATCGTGGCGGTGGTGAGGTCGCTCTTGTCGGCGAAGTAGCGGTAGAGGACCGTCTTGGAGACACCGATCTCGGATGCGATCTCGTCCATGCCGATCTCACGCCCGCGCGCCCGGATTGCGGCGATGGTGCCGTCGACGAGTTCCTCGCGTCGAGCGATCTTGTGCTCACGCCAACGACGCTTGCGACCGTCGGATTTCTCGGGCTTCGCATCAGCAACGACTGTGCCGTCTACCTGCTCGTTGTCCTGCACGGCATTCTTGGCCACGAGTCATCTCATATCTGTGGTGCGAGCCACGTCCGATCGGTCTACTTTTCCGTTCCAGCTTAATGTCCGTGCCTTTATCTCGGGCACTCACATCGGCAGTTGGGGGGATTAGGTCCTGCAGAATCAGACATCGTGTCGCTCGCGCTACGCCGCGTCACACCTTTCGGCACAATGGCGAGGGTGCAGCAACTGAGCCTCTCCGCCTTCGACGACGCCGCCAAGCGTCGGGACCTTCGCAAGATGAAGGTCTTCGCTACTGGCCTTCTGGGCTTCGCGACAGTGGTCTACATCTTCTGCCGTTGGCAGGAATCCCGCGGCGCCGGAGAGTGGGTCGGGTACGTCCGGGCCGCGTCCGAGGCAGGCATGGTCGGCGCGCTTGCCGACTGGTTTGCAGTCACCGCGCTCTTCCGTCATCCGATGGGACTTCCCATCCCGCACACCGCCATCATCAAGCGTAAGAAAGACCAGCTCGGAGCCAGCCTGAGCTCATTCGTCGGACAGAACTTCCTGGCTCCCGAGGTTGTGTCGGCCAAGGTGCAGCAGGCGCAGATTCCGCTGCGGCTCGGCACGTGGATGGCCGAACCTGCCAACGCCGCTCGCGTCGCCGCAGAGACGTCGACGGTCTTGCGCGGCATGGTCGAGGTTCTTCGCGACGAGGACATCGCCCAGATCATCGACAACACGATCGTGAAGCGTCTGGCCGAGCCCATGTGGGGACCGCCGATCGGCCGAGTGCTCGGTGAACTTCTCAAGGACAACAAGCAACTGCCGATCATCGAATTGCTTGCCGAGCGGGCACATCAGTGGGCTCTCGGCAGCCAGGAGACGATCGATCGTGTGATCGTTCGTGATTCGCCCGCGTGGTCGCCGAAGTTCGTCGACGCCATGCTGGGGGAGAAGATCTACAAGGAGCTCGTCGAGTTCACCTGGAAAGTCCGTTCCAATCCCGAGCATGAGGTGCGCCTCGCCGCCAACCGCTTCCTGATCGATTTCGCGGACGATCTTCAGAACGACCCGGAGACCATCAAGAAGGCCGAGGGGATCAAGGCCGAGATCATGGGCCGCGAGGAAGTGACCGGTCTGGCGTCGTCGACGTGGCAGGTCGCCAAGCGACTCATCATGGAGTCCGTCGACGATCCGAACAGCACCCTGCGAACCAAGGTCGCGGAGAACGTGGCCGGCTTCGGAGTTCGGCTGCGCGACGACGACTCCATGCGCGCGAAGGTCGACGGCTGGCTGGTGCAGGGCACGAAGTACATCGCGGAGAACTACACCGACGAGATCACCGGGGTCATCAGCGACACGGTCGAGCGGTGGGATGCCGACGAAGCAAGCGAAAAGATCGAATTGCAGGTCGGTCGAGACCTTCAGTTCATCCGTATCAACGGCACCGTCGTCGGGTCGATCGCCGGTCTGCTGATCTATACGATCTCGACGCTCATCTTCGGCTGAACTGTCCGGTATGTGACGTCCACCACGAGTGCTAGCAGTAGTGCTTGCAATAGTTAGCACCCTCTCCTATCCTGGGAAATGTCCACTGGAAAGGGAGGACGCAATGCCAGCGAAGTCGACGAACTCCGATGACGGAGATCGTGAATCATCCGGTGCCGCAGCCGGAGCAAGCGACTTGGCAGCTCGCGTCGTCAGCTCTGCGGCACACGACATCGGGGGGTTCATTCGTGCACAGCGGGAAGCCGCCCAAGTTTCGATGCGCCAACTTGCTCAACTCGCCGGCGTCAGCAATCCGTATCTGAGTCAGATCGAACGCGGATTGCGCAAACCGTCGGCAGACGTACTGGCGCAAATTGCCAAGGGCCTTCGAGTCTCCTCGGAAGTCCTGTACGTCCAAGCGGGATATCTCGAACAACGCCCGCACAGTCCCATCAGGGACGCGGTGTTGGCCGAGACGGCCATCAACGAACGGCAGAAGCAAGTACTGCTCGAAATCTACGACTCGTTCTGTCGCGAGAACGAGTCGTCCAGACCAGCCGCAGCGCCCGATTTTGCTGAATCGGCCGCAATTCCAGACACCGAGACTTCACTAGGAGAAAAAGATGACTGACAAGAACGCCATCGACAGCGTCAAGACCTCGCTCTACGCCGCCGTCGGTGCAGGCGACCTCGTCGTCCAGGCCGTAGCCGACGTTGTTGCTCAGGTTCGTGAACGCGCCGAGAACACCCAGGGTGACGTCAACGGCCGTGTCGACGGTGCCCGCGAGAAGCTCGCTTCCGTCCAGGGTGACGTCGCCGAGAGCGTCGAGGCACTGCGTGAGCGTCTCGCCGGCCTGCCGTCCGAGCTGCCCGAAGAGCTCGCCGAGCTGCGCGAGAAGTTCGCACCCGAGGAGCTCCGCAAGGTCGCCGAGGCATACCTCAAGGTTGCCGGCGATCTGTACAACTCCCTCGCAGAGCGCGGCGAAGACGCAGTCGAGCGCATCCGCAAGCAGCCCGCAGTCGAAGAGGGCATCGCAGCTGCAGAGTCGGCACTCGGCGACGCCGTCGAGCTGACCGAAGACGCACTCGGAACCGTTGCTCGTCAGACGCGCGCCGTGGGCGAGCAGGCTGCCAAGCTGGCCGGCCGCGCTGCCGGACGCATCTCCGACACCGCAGAAGAGGTCGGCGAGAAGATCTCTGACGCCGGCGAGAAGATTGCCGACGCAGGCGACGAGGCCGCGCTGAAGGTCCTCGATCTCGGTGACCAGGCTGACGAGGCTTCCAAGGAAGCTGCCGCTCGCGTGACCGCTGCTGCTTCCGACGTCCAGGAGCGCGCAACCACCGCCGCCAAGAAGGCCGCTCCGGCCAAGGCTGCTCCCGCGAAGGCTGCACCGGCCAAGGCCACCGCGCCGGCTCCGGCCAAGAAGGCTGCTCCGGCCAAGAAGGCCTGATTTGCCCAGCTCCACCTGACGAAGGCTCCCGCGCTCAGCCGAGTGTGGGAGCCTTCGTGTTCGTCGGGAACCGGATGAGAACTTAGGATGTAGTTGTGACTCAAGTCGATGGGCTAGTCGGTCTGATCTTTCTCGCACTCAAAGTGCTCGCGTTGGTGGGCGCTGTCTACGCGATCGTTCATGCCGTCAGGCAGCGTCCAGACGCCTTCACCGCGGTCAACAAATTGACCAAGCCGATCTGGCTGGGAATTCTGATTGTCGCGGCATTGATTCTTCTGGCGACGTCTCCTGTCGGCCTCCTGGGCATCATCGCGGTCGTCGCAGTGTGCGTGTATCTCGTGGACGTTCGCCCGCGGGTCGATGACATCCAACACGGCGGTTCTCGCTGGTAGTGTGCTGCCCCACTCTTCGCTCCAACGCTGACAACGGGCGTTGTTCGAGTGATAGTGTCGGTTAACGGCAGTCACACATAGATTGCATCCGTCTGTCGTCAGCAGCAGTCAGGGGTAAATGCATGTCCAGTCGTTCGCGCACCACAGAGCTTCGAGTACTGGCAGGCGCCGTCGGAGTGGGAGCACTCGTCGCGGCTGTCGCGGGGATCCGTCATCGGCGATCCACGCGTGGGTTGACCCTCTCGAGTGACGTCGAGCCCAATGCACTCCTGAAGACTCCGACGCTCAAAGCTGACATCAGCGAACTGACCACCGACGACGGTGCGATCATCAATGTCCGGGCTTACGGTCCCGTCGACGGCGATCCGATCGTTCTCAGTCATGGCTGGACGTGCTCCACCGAATTCTGGTACCCGCAGGTCAATGCGCTGGCCGGCGAATATCGCGTCATCACCTACGACCAGCGCGGTCACGGCCGCAGCACCGTCGGAAATCTCCCGCTCGGCCCGGATGTCCTTGCCGACGACCTCTCCGCCGTCCTGGCAGCCACGGTTCGCGAGGACAAGAAGGCCGTCATCGTCGGTCACAGCATGGGCGGGATGAGCATCATCGCCTGGGCTGGTCGCCACCCCGACGAGGTCAAGAAGTATGCATCGGCGGTCATGCTCGCGAGCACCGCGAGTGAAAGGTTGATCGCGGAGACCACGGTCATCCCACTGCCCAATCGTTTTCCTCGGGTGCCGGTCCCGGTGGGCCGCGCCATCCTCAGCTCGCCCGTTCCGTTCGTCTCCTCGGGCGCGATGACGAAGGCGATCCAATACGTCTCGATGTCACCGAACGCGACCAAGGCCGAGATTCAGTTCTGCGAGAACATCGTTCGCGAGTGCAAGCCCCGCATCCGTGGCGGTTGGGGAGCAGCGCTGAGCACCCTGGACATTCACGAGGGACTCGACAATCTCGAAGTGCCGACCACCGTGCTCGTCGGCTCGCTTGATCGGCTCACTCCGCCGGTCCATGCGCGCAAGCTTGCGCAGGTCCTCGACGACGCCGGCAACCTCGAACGGTTGATCGTGTTGCCGGGCGTCGGTCATATGTCGTCGATCGAGAACATCGACGAGTTCGACAAGGAAATCGTGCGATTGCGCAACCTCTAGCGCGCGGTGACTGCGAATCGGCGTAGCTCGAGGGCGGGATTCTTCATACGAACCTCCGCGATTCGTTCGAGGGAGACGGTTGCCGTCGCGATTCCCACTCGTTCTCCCAGCGATGCGACGATCACGCCCATTGGATCCACGATCATGCTCGCACCCGATCCCGCCGGCGCGCTTTGGTCGGCCGCCGCGACGTAGATCGTGTTCTCGATTGCGCGGGCGCGGATGAGAGTTGTCCAGTGATCCTCCTTCAGCGGTCCGGGCACCCACTCTGCCGGTAGGAGTAGTACGTCGGCACCTGCATCGACGATCCGTCGTGTCGTTTCCGGGAAGCGTAGGTCGTAGCAGGTCTGTAGACCGAAACGGACGTCGTCCACGACGAAGGTTTCGGGGTCTTGAATCTCACCGGCACGGACGACGTCCGATTCCTTGTATCCGAAAGCGTCGTACAGATGCAGTTTGCGGTAGATCGCAACTACCCCGAGTTGTGGGGCGAGAGCGACCAAGGTGTTCGAGATCTGGTCGGAGCCCGCAATTGCCTCGTTGATCCCGGCGACGATGTGAATGTCGTGAGTTGTCGCGAGGTCTGCAAGCGCTGAGACGAATTCGCCGTCTAGCGGCTCGGCGGTCAGGACGAAACGTGAGTCCATGCTCGGAGCCGTGAACATTGCGTACTCGGGAGCGACCATGATCCGAGCGCCGGATTCCGCCGCGTCGCTTGCCAGTTTCTTGATCTGCTCGAGATTCGCCTGCTTGTCGAGTCCTGGGGCGTACTGGGCGATCGCTACGTCGATCATGTGGTTGTGCCTTTCTGTGCTTGGGGTGCCGGCATTCTCTCGATCTTGCCGAGCACCACGGTGTAACAGAAGATTCCGCCGATGAGTACCGCACCGGTGGCGATGAACGCGCCGGCGAACGAACCGGTGGCGTCGACCACCATGCCGGTCACGATGGGCGCCGCGATTCCGAGCAGATTCGCTACGAAATTGACGATTCCGCCGAGTGACCCGGTATATCCCTCCGGCGCAATGAGCGCCACGATGGACGATCCGGCGGGGACTGACACTGCCAGTCCTGCTGCTCCGATCGAGAGGAAGATCAGGGCCACTGCGATCGATCCTGCGTATGCCGCTCCGGTGACGGCAAGTGACGCCAGGAGGCTGACCACGAGGACCGTGCGGCGGACCTTGGTGACGTCGCCCGTTTTGGCCAACCACCTGTCCATCAGGATGCCGGCGATGAGGAACTGTGCAATCACAGCGACGAGCCACGGGATCATCGTGTAGATGCCGCCCTTGAGGAGGTTGACCCCGAAACTCTTCTCCAAGTAGGCGGGGAGCCAGGTCAAGAGCACGTAATACGCGTACGTATAGGACGCGTATCCGAGTGCAAGTCCCCAGGTCTTCCGTCGCCGCAGGAGGTAGCCCAGACCGTTGAGCGAACCGCTGGTTTCTGCTTCCTCGTCTTCGGCGCCGCCTTCGCGGATGTAGTCGAACTCTGCTTGGCTCAGCCGACCTTTGGCGAGCGCCTCCTTGGGCGTCTGATACAGCAGCCACCAAATCGCGAGGTAGGCCACGGAGAGGATGCCGGTGAAGATGAAGGCCGCGTGCCAGCTGAATGTCGTGACCAAGAATGCCATGATCGGGATGCCGATCACGTTCGAGATCTTTGCGCAGCCGTCGAAGATGGACGTCGCGGTCCCGCGCTCCTGCTTCGGGAACCATTGGCCGATTGCTTTCCACCCGGCCGGGACAGTGGGGGCTTCGCCGACGCCGAGGACGAGTCTGGCGACCAGGAGCATTCCCAGTCCACCTGCCGCAGCGGAGGCGAACGACGCCACGGCCCAGAGAAAGGCGGCAGCTCGATTGACCCACCGCACGCCGATGCGGTCGATGAACGAACCGATCGGCATCTGGAGCATGGCGTACGTCCACAGGAACGCGGACGAGACCATTCCCATTTGCGAAGCGCTGATGTCGAAGTCGCGCATGATCTCCGGTGCAGCGATGGAGAGGTTGACGCGATCGATGTAGTTGACGAACATGCCGACGCCGAGAACTCCGGCGATACCCCAACGGGCACGGCCGATCTTCTGCGGGACGGCCGTCTTCGTCGGTGACGAGCCAGGCTCCGAGGTTTGCGTTGTCATCGAGACTCCCGAATCCGAGTGATCTGATCGAGCGGTCCGGCGAAGCCGGCGGCGAGGGCACCGTGCTGCATGATCAACGCCATCTGATCAGCGCCGTGCCGGACGGCGAATTCCTTCTCTTCCACACTCCACGCCGGCAGCACCCATGGCTTGCCTGCTTCGGCCGCCGCTGCGGCAACGATAGCGAGGTCGGCGAAATCGCCGTCAGTGCGTGTGTATGCACCGCGTTCTCGGCGCAGCGATAGATCGGATGGGCCCACGAAGACGCCGTCTACGGTGTCGAGTGCCAGAATGTCCGCGATGTTCTCGATTGCTCCGGCGTCTTCGATCATCGGGTAGCAGCGCGTGAACGTGTCCTGGCGGCGGACCCAGTTGTCGGTGAAGCCGCCGTAGTTGGTCGTGCGTCCGCCCGCAAAACTGCGATCACCGAGCGGTGGGAACTTGGCGAACGCAGTGACTTCCTTTGCATGAGAAGCATTTTCGATGTGCGGAATGACAACGGCAGTAGCGCCGAAGTCGAGGGCCTGCTGAATGGGCCCGCGCTCGGGTCCGAGGACTTTCGCGAGAACCTCCATTTCCAGGGCGCGAAGGAAGGGGATGAATCGCTCGAGGTCGGCAAGGTCGAACGACCCGTGTTCGATGTCGAGGATCACCGCGCCGTAGCCGAGTCCGCGCGCGATTTCTGCTGCGGCAAAGCTCGGATCGGACAGCCAGATCGCGTGACGGCGGTCGGCGGGAGTGCTGAACATGCTGGTGGGCTCCTTGGCAGTTGGGATTTTACGACTGATCGGATCGTGTGACGGCCCGCACAACTGTCGTATACGTCATGTATACACAGTGAATACTTGGTGTGTCCAGAGTCGGTATGATGAATTTGTTACAAGTTCGTCAACCCGGCGGACGCCAGTGCGAAGGGATTGTGATGTCGACACCGGCAACTGCCGACCCGTCAGTCGCCCAGGGGCCGGCACGCGACCGTGTCTACGTCTGGTTGCGGGACGAGATCATTCGTGGATCGATCGAGGGCGGCCGATTCCTGGACGAGCTGTGGGTCTCCGGAACCATGGGAGTGTCCCGAACACCGGTCAGAGAGGCATTCCATCGGCTCGCCGCCGAAAAGTTCATCACCCTCCTGCCGCGCAAGGGCGCGCAGGTACGAACGGTGACGGCCCGAGAGCTCGAAGAGGTCTACCAGAGCCGGCAACTGATCGAGGGGCACGCGGTGACTGTGCTGTGTACCCGAGGCTTCGGCGCACCGACGTCGATGACCGAGCTGATCGAACCGATGGAAGCCGCAGGGCGTGAACGTGATTGGTTCGAGGTTTCCGGTCTCGACCGACAGTTCCATCTTGCGATGGTCAGAGCTGCTCAGAACTCGGTACTGACCGAACTCTACGAGTCGCTGCGGTCACGGCAACAGAGAGTTGCGGTGCGCGCACTTAACGTGGGCCCGCACCGCCTCGACACGATCAATGCCCAGCACCGCGCCTTGGTTGCGGCGCTGGACGAATCCGATGCAGACAAGGCTCTCGAAATTCTGGCCGCACATCTCCGGCCGGTGCCGGAGGTCCTTGCCCTCTTGCCTGCTGATTAGCCTTAGCTGAAGACAACCGTCTTGCGCCCGTGGACCAGAACACGATCCTCGAGGTGCCAGCGCAGTCCGCGTGAGAGTACGAGTTTTTCGATGTCTCGACCCTGACGGACCATGTCGGCGACATCGTCGGCATGGTCGACGCGGATCACGTCCTGCTCGATGATCGGGCCTGCGTCGAGTTCGGCGGTGACGTAGTGGCAGGTGGCGCCGATCAGTTTCACACCGCGCGCGAAGGCCTGGTGGTACGGGCGAGCACCGATGAACGACGGCAAGAAGCTGTGGTGGATGTTGATCGCGCGTCCGGCCCAGTGCTCACACAGTGATTCGGGCAGCACCTGCATGAAGCGTGCAAGAACAACGGCGTCGGGGTTGTGAGCGTCGACCAGGGCGCGGACCTTCTCGAAGGACGGTCCCCGTTCGGCCGGATCCTTGGCGAACGGAACGTGGTGGAAGTCGATCCCGTGGCGCTCGGTGACACTGCGCAGATCCTCGTGATTGCCGATGACTGCGCTGATTTCAGCCGGGAGTTCCCCGCCCGCAGCGCGGCCCAGGAGGTCATGCAAGCAGTGGCCTTCCTTGCTCACGAGCAGCACGATTTTCTTGGGAGCACCCGAGTCGTGAAGGGTCCACTCGGTTTCTGGACCGATCTCGGCTGCAACAGCTTTGAACCGTTCACGAAGCTCGTCGATGCTCATGCTCACCGAAGACGCACGGACCGCCTGCCGCGTGAAGAACCAGCCGGTGTCGGCATCGGCGTGATACGCAGCTTCCACGATCCATCCACCGACGTCGGTGAGAAAGGTCGAGATGCGTGCGACGATGCCCGTGGTGTCGGGGCAGCCGAGGGACAGAACATAGCGACGATCGTCGATCGAAGGTGCAGCGGTCATGCGGCCTAGTCTCTCAGGTGCGGCTGCGGCGACGGTCGCGTGGTGGTGTGCCAAGCTTTCCACCATGTCTGAAGCTGCACTCACTCGTTCCCAGGTTGCCGCGATGGTGGACCACACTCTGCTCAAACCCGAAGCCACCGCGGCCGATGTCACCGCCTTGATCGACGAAGCACGCAGCCTCGGTGTGCTCGCGGTCTGCGTCTCGCCGTCGATGTTGCCGATTCACGCCGACGGACTGGTGACGGCGGCCGTCGTCGGATTCCCGTCGGGGAAGCATCATTCACTGGTCAAGGGCGCTGAAGCGCGACTGGCCGTCGATCAAGGCGCAGCCGAGATCGACATGGTCATCGACGTAGGAGCGGCGGTCGCCGGCGACTACAGCGCGGTGTTGGCAGACATCCTCACCGTCCGCGAGGCGATGGGGGAGAGTGCGATCCTCAAGGTGATCCTCGAAACCGCAGCGCTGTCCGACGAGGCCATCGTCGAATGCTGCCGCGCAGCTGTGCGTGCCGGGGCGAACTTCGTCAAGACCTCCACCGGCTTCCACCCCGCGGGCGGAGCGACGGTCGAGGCCGTCGCACTGATGGCGCAGACGGTCGGCCCGGGCGTGGGAGTCAAGGCCAGTGGCGGAATACGTACTACGCAGGCAGCACTCGACATGATCGCGGCCGGTGCCACCCGCCTCGGATTGTCCGGAACCCGAGCAGTACTGGACGGACTGGCCGACTAGGTCAGCAGGCCGCAGCTGTCCGGCACCGCCGAGGTGTTCTGGTTGTTCGCGTCGGCGACGGGCATGGCGTAGGCGCCACCCTCGAGCGAGATCTCGATAGCGTCGTCGGTGACGGTCAGCTTGGTGGGCTTCATGTCCAGCGGGTACGTCTGCAGGCTGTCGGTGAGTGTCTGGACGATGCCGTCGACCAGGTCGGTCGGCAGACCCAATCCGAGAATCTCGGCGCCGACGGTCTGGACGTCGACCACACCGTTGGTGACGGTGGGCTTGACCGTGAGCTTCGCGAGCCCGACCGGTCCGACGTCGAACGCGAGTGTTCCGGCGCTCGAGTCGGCGGTGACGCCGGAGACGAGCCCGCCGAAGGTCTGTTCCTGCAAGGTGGCGAGAATGCCTGCGGTAGACCAGTTGACGTCGGCGCTGGAGCTGCCGATGGTGCCGCTGTTACCCGCCGAGGGCTGCAGGTTGATGTCGTTCACCTTCGCGTGAACCTGCATTCCCGTTGCGGGGCCGAACGAAGAGTCGTCACTGTCGATGCTGATGTACGGCACCTTCTTGTCGACTGCCTGCAGGAGTACTGGCTTCCAGCTCAACCCGACATCGACCTGGGATCCCAGTTCGCTCTGGAACTGGTCGGCCATGCAGGTCTTCACCTGGTTGCGTACGTACAGTTCTCCACCGACGAGTGCCGCGACGAGTACGGCGATCACCACGAGAAGGATGATGAGCACTCGGTTGCGCGGACGAGGGTTGTTCGCTGCGACAGTCATTCGCCAGATTCTTCCCGACGAGTCTGAACGAACTCTGTGAATACGCACTTCCTCATTCCTGTGATGCGCGACACAGTCGCCCGTAGTCTGTTCGAAACGGCGTTTTCGACGGTCACCGGAGGTGGTCATGGCTTCGGACTACGAATCACTCGAGCTGCTGGCGCTACGACAGTGTGGATTTGTCACGGCCCTCCAGGCATCCGAACTGGGTTTCGGTCCGGCCCTGATGGACGAGATGACGGAATCCGGAGCTTGGACGTGTGAGTGTCGCGGACTTTTTCGCCTCGAACGCGTCAGACATACTGCCTTGGACGAGTTTGCGAAGTGGTGCACGTGGTTCGCCGGTAGCGCCACCGTCTCGCACTACAGTGCCGCAGATCTGCATGGCCTCGGGCACCTGCAACCTCGTTTCATTCATCTCTCCGTTGCGCATCCTCTCGCGGCGCCGACCCGCCAGGTCGCACTGCATCGACTGCCACTCGCGGACGACGAGTGTGAACAGATCGGGCCCATCCGCATCACCACGCCGTTGCGTACCGTGCACGACCTCGCTTCCGGTGGAATTTCCCAAGTCCTACTCAACGAAGTAGTCGCCGATGCGGTGGCGATCGGTCGACTCGATGCGCACGAGTTGTATCTCTCGTGTGAGAACGCGAGTGTGGATGTTGCTGTTCGAGTGGAGTTGGCGCTCGCCGCAAGCCTGTAATCGAGATTGAATTTTTATACTTCTGCGAGCTTCTGGCATCACGTCCCAAATCGAATATGACGCCCATATCAGAGATGAGTGCGGGACTTACGGAATGGCCGATGTGGGGCGGCGACGTGAAGACGTTCGAGTTCCAGTATCGCGTTGGTGCGGATTGTGCGCGTGGTACCGATTTGTCGACGACGGTGCATTTCGACGGCACGGTGTTCGTTGACGACACGACGAATGGTCGTGGTCCGTCGATCAATGTTCAGAAGAATGTCTCGGCGACGACCCTGTCTCCCGCGGACGCTGTAAAGGGAGGGCAGTCCGTTGAGCTGAAGGCGGCAGTGACCGGTGGTGCCGACGGTGATTCGGTCGAGTTCTTCGACGGCGCCACCAGGATCGGTGAGGGCACGCTCGCCAATGGTGCTGCAACACTTGCCTGGACACCGGCCGACGTCCGAACGCACAGCGTGACGGCCAAATATCTCGGCAATGCGAAGGTATCGACCTCGACCTCGACGTCTTCGGCTGTCGACGTCGTCGTCTCCGAAGACGACAAGAGCACTGCCACCACGATCACCGGTCCCGCAAGTGCGGTGGCGGTGTACTCCGGTTTCGGTGTGTACCAGGCCTCGACGTCCGCGCCGCATGCGTTGACGGTCGCTCCGGTAGTCGTTCACTGACTCCGTCTCGACCGGTGCTGCAGACGGAACCGTGCAGTTCAAGCAAGGCGGCAGGGATCTGGGCTCACCGATTCCCGTGAACGTCAAGGCGCCGGCTCCCACCGACCAGCAGACCCAAACGACCTTGACCGTTCCGGCGAATGCAAAACCGGTACGTCAGTTGGTCTCTCCGTAACCGTCACGCCGACTCCCGTAGGCGGCACGGTGCAGTTCAAGGACGGCTCGGGCAATCTCGGCTCGCCGGTGTCGGTCGTCGACGGCAAGGCGTCGATCATGCACGAGTTCGCGAGCGTCGGCACGCATGACATCACGGCCGTCTACTCGGGTGCCACAGGATTCCTCACCTCTACCTCGGCCGCGCGGGCGGTTTCGGTTACGGCTCCGGCCGCGGAGGATCAGGAAACGTCCATCACCGTGAGCGTCCCGGCATCAGCGGTCAAGGGCGCGAAGGCCGATCTTGTTGCGGCAGTTGTACCTACGCTCAGCGCAGGAACGGTCCAGTTCATGGATGGAGCCACCCCGATCGGTGGACCGGTTGCTGTCGTGAACGGCAAGGCCACGCTCTCACATACTTTCACCGAACTCGGCGATCGTCGAATCACCGCGGTGTTCAGCGGAACTGACGGCTACCTCGGTTCCGAGACCCAGGCTGTAGTCACCGTCAAGGTCACGGCAGAGTCTGACGGCGGCGATCCCGGCAACGGCGGCAGTTCGACCGGTTCGCTGGGAAGCCTGGAAAACACCTTCGGGTCCTGGCCCGACGCCGGCACAAAGAGGCCTCGCCGCGGAGAACACCTCCGCGGCGGGGCGTTTCCCGTCTGTGAGTTCAGGGATTCGGCGCTACGACGTGCCAGGGCACGGTCAAGATGCAGTCACGAAGGCGTCGACGCGCGGGTTGGACGGGAATTCCCTGTGCCCGAAGAATTTCCAATGCGGCGGCCCACCGGTGGCGAGGGCCGAACGAGGCGTGCGGCGCAGCAGTGGCCCAGGCTCGATCGGCAGCGCTCAGCAACGCATGGATCGGCTCGCCCGGAACATTGCGATGGATGAGAGCCTTCGGCAGTCGTTCCGCGATGTCGGACGGTCGCTCGATGTCGAAGGGGTCCCATGCCAACGTCAGCGTCAGCGGACGATCGGCGTCGAGAAGTACCCAGGCGCAACGTCTCCCGAGTTCGTCGCAGGTGCCGTCGAGTAACAGTCCGCCCGGTGCGAGACCGGACTGAATGTGTGACCACGCAGAGTCCACAGCCTCCTCCGGGTACTGCCGGAGCACGTTGAAGGCGCGTACGAAGACGGGTGTGAGACCGGCCAGTTCGAATCCACCGCGGGCGAAGCTGACACCGTCACGACTCTCGACCACGCGGGCGGGGTCGATCTCGAGTCCGATGACGCGTCGGTCCCGCCGGACAGCGGTGAGGCGGCTTGCCATCTCGAAGGTGGTATCCGGCCTCGCCCCGTAGCCGAGGTCGACTATCAACGGATCGGCTGCGTTGTTCAGGGCGTGCGCGATCGTGCGGTTGTGGACAATCCACCGGTCACTTCGTCGCAGTCTGTTGATCCCCGTCGTGCCACGGGTGATGACCCCCTCGATCTTCGGGGGTGGAGCCTTCTTCACGCCGGCTTCAGCGAGCGGCGAGCCAGGTCGCGGTGACCTGTGCCTCGGTGCGGAACAGATCTACGAGGTTGATCAGCATGAGCTGTTCCAACTTCGCGCCGATGAACGGGATGAATACCTTGGCCTCGGACGTGGTTCGCAGTGTGGACCCGGTATCGGTAGCGAACAACTCCATGGTTCCGGACAGACTTCCCGGCCCGGCGGGGATCGAAGCCTCATATGTTCCGGTCACGGTGTCACCGAAGGCGCCGTAGGACTCCTTGCGAGTGATGACAAGATCCTTCTTCATCACCGTCTGAGCTATGTCCGGCAAATCGGTGCGCGGAAGAATGTGGTGGAGCACGAGATCGATTCCGGTATCGGTGACCTCGAAATGTTCCACATGGTTCTCGGAGTGCTTGCGCATCTCCTCGACGCGGGCCTCCCAGTACGAGCGGTCCGCCAGCGCCGCGTAGACCTGCTCGGGGGAGTGCTGATAGCGGGCGGAGTAGTCGATGCGGCGAGCCATGATCGGAAAGAATACCTGTTACCCGCTGTGACAAGCCAAATTGGCCGTATCCACAACTGTCGCCGCCCGCAGGGATTTACTTCGCGATCCACTCCCGGGTGAAGTCCTGTTCAGCCTGGATGAGCCGGACAACTTCGTCGACTATCGCGCTCTCGATCTTTCCGCCGAGGAACGGGATCTTGACCTCGACCTCACCGTCGACCTCGAGAGTGGCGGAGTCCTCGTCACCAGTCAGAACCTGGGTGCCCTCGATACGGGCGGGAACACCGTCGACGTGGGCGGAGAAGGTTCCGGTAGCCCTGCCGTCCTTGAACGGGGCCATCGTTTCACTGCGCTTGATGACGATGTCGCCGTTGACGACCTTCGACACCATGCTCGGGAGGTGCTCGGCGGCAATGATCTGCGACATCGTGACCGCAACGGTCTCGTCGCGGACGGTCAGCTCTTCGATCGTTGCGCCGGGACCACCGACAGCGACGATTCGGTCGCGCCAGTACTGCTCGGAGGTCACCGCCTCATGGACCTTCTCGGCGGGGACTGTGTACTTCGACGAATGCTCGATGCGACGGCTCACGATTGTGGAGGCTACCGTTTATCGATGTGTGGGACGTAACCATTGGCAGACGCGTCGTGGAATCAGGCGCTTTCGTGTCCGAGAACGTTGACTTGTCAGGATTGACGACGCTGCGAATCGGGGGACCGGCGCGGCTGCTCGCAGAATGCCCGACGACGCAGTCGTTGATCGACGTCGTGACGCTGCTCGATCGCGAGCAGATCCCGACGCTGATTCTCGCCGGCGGATCGAATCTCGTGATTTCCGACGAAGGATTCGACGGAGTTGTCGTTCGTGTGGCCAACACCACCGTGAGCCTCGACACGGACCGCGTCGTTGCCGAAGCGGGTGCGGTGTGGGACGAAGTAGTCGGCCAGTCCGTCGCCGCGGAGTTGGGTGGCCTCGAGTGTCTCTCCGGGATTCCGGGCTCCACGGGTGCGACGCCGGTACAGAACGTCGGCGCGTACGGCGTCGAGGTGGGCTCGCGACTCCGGCGAGTTCAATTGCTCGACCGGCGCAATGGCGAAGTGTCGTGGGTCGAACCGTCGAAACTCGAATTGGGTTACCGGTCGAGCGTCCTCAAGCATTCGGACGCAGCACTGGTTCTCGCCGTCGAATTCGACGCGTCGACCGACGGATTGAGCGCCCCGCTCGCGTACCGCGAACTGTTCACCGCGCTGGGGGCAGAAGAAGGCGCGCGGTTGCCTGCGTCGCAGGTCCGTGAGGCAGTTCTGGGACTTCGGACAGGCAAGGCGATGGTCCTCGATCCGTACGATCACGACACCTGGAGCGCGGGTTCGTTCTTCACCAACCCCGTGGTGCCGGGCGACAAGCTGCCTGCCGTGCTCGCAGCCATCGCCGAACAGCTCGGCGACGTCACCGTGCCGCAGTTCCCCGGCAGTGGTGGAACCAAGCTCTCGGCCGGATGGTTGATCGAACGGGCCGGATTCTCGAAGGGTTATCCCGGCGAAGATGCACCGGCCAGGCTGTCGACCAAGCACACCTTGGCGTTGACCAACAGAGGGTCCGCAACGAGTGCGGATGTGGTCTCGCTCGCGCGGGCAGTGCGCGACGGGGTCGAGGCCGCGTTCGGCGTCCGCCTGGAACCGGAACCGGTAACTGTGGGCTGCACCGTCTGATTCCTGACAGAGCCCGCAGGTAGCCTGTTGAAGTGCATGAGCTGGGTGGTCGGAGAAGTCGTTCGCGTCTTGTTGCGTTGGTAGCTGTATTGCTCGCTGTGATGGTGGCCGTCGTCGGCTGCACGATCGGCGGCAAGGACGGACAGGGCGGCGCGGCAGCCGCCGAACCAGCACCGGTGGCGACCGTGGTGTCCACGCCGGCGCCCGGCACCAAAGATGTCAGCCCGGTCGCCCCCGTCTCGGTAGCGGTGACCCAGGGAACGCTGTCCGACGTCAGCCTCAGCAACGCAGCCGATAAAGCCGTCGCCGGACAACTGTCGCCCGACAAGACATCGTTCACCGTCAGTGAGGCACTCGGCTACGGCACCACGTATTCGTGGTCGGGCTCGGCAACCGGAACCGACGGTAAATCCGTGCCGGTCCAAGGGAGCTTTACGACGGTTGCCCCGGAGTCGACCACCGGCGCCACCCTCAACATCGCCGACGGCCAGGAAGTTGGCATCGCGGCACCGATCACCGTGCAGTTCGACAACTCCGTCGTCGACAAGGCGGCCGTCGAGAAGGCACTTGTCGTGACCACCGTGCCGCCCACCGCCGGATCGTGGGCTTGGCTGGCTGACGACAACGGCGGATCTCGGGCCCATTGGCGCCCGGCCGATTACTGGGTGCCAGGAACGACTGTTCATCTGGATGCCAAGCTCTACGGCTTGAACTACGGCGGTGGCGCCTACGGCGACCAGGATCTCACGCTCGATTTCACGATCGGTCGCAGCCAGATCGTGAAGGCGAATGCACCGAGCCACCGCATGCAGGTGGTGCGCGACGGCCAGACGATCATGGACATTCCCGTCAGCTACGGCGAGGGCAACGAACCCCGAAACGTCACGCGCAGTGGCATTCACATGGTGACCGAGAAGTACGAAGACTTCATGATGTCCAACCCGCCGTTCTACGAGAACGTGCGCGAGCGTTGGGCGGTGCGCATCTCCAACAACGGCGAATTCATCCACGCCAATCCTGAAACCACTGGGGTACAGGGCTCGTCGAACGTCACGAACGGTTGCATCAACCTGTCGACGTCCGACGCGCAGGAGTACTTCGGAACGGCCCTCTACGGTGACCCCGTCGAGGTGACCGGCACGTCGATCGACCTGTCTCCTGCGGACGGCGACATCTACGACTGGGCGATCGATCTGCCGACCTGGAAGTCGATGTCCGCACTGCCGTAAACCGATTTGTTGCTGTGAACCGAGCAATCTGGCGAAGTTCGGAACCATCCGGGCGTGGCGTGCGTCAGTGCAGGTAAGTGCTGTCGGCTCGGGGGAGTCTGACGGAGGTTTCGACGTCAGGGGGACGGCAGTGGGCATTCCATTTCTGGAAGACGTGCTGGGCAGAATTTCCGAAGCGACGCAGGCCGTCCCTTCCGGCGTGGCGGCATTGCCAGTTGTCGGTATTCCCGTCGCGAGCGCAATCGCTACATCTGCTCTGGTTCAATCCGTGACCGACGACCGCGGCGCGTTCGACGGCGAGATGGCTGCTGCGACTGCGGACGCCGATGCAGAACGCGCACGAGCCTGGGGTGAGCGCGATGCCCTCACCGCTCAGACCTCGTCGCTGGAGTACAGCGAACATGCAATCGTGGACGACGATCCGTTCGACGCGATGTCGCACTCCGAAATCTTCGATCACGTCAACGAGATGGATCCGGCAACCCTGAGCGCAATCGGCGAGGCCTGGAAGGCAATTGCCGGCCGGGTGGAAGCCGGCATCGGGAAGTTCCAGAACGATGTGAACGGCGCGATCACCGAAGGATGGCAGGGGCGGGGCGGCTCTGCTGCGTTGGAAGCCGTGCTGGCCTACTCGGCAGATGCGGGTGAGCTGAAGGTGCGGGTCGATCTGATCTCGAACAAGATCGAGGAGGCGAAGATCGCACTCCACGAGGCCAAACGCTCGATTCCGGCACCCGACGGCGCCTCGACGGTCGAGATGATCCTCAGCGTGGTTCCCGGGGCTACGTGGAAGCAGGCCCAATACGAAGCGGAAGAAGCCGAACGTCAAGCGCGTCAGGTGATGAAGGACGTGTATCTGCCGTACATGAAGCGCGCGGACGACCAGGTGCCGATCCTCCCGGCCGCGTTCAATCCGGTCACCGGCAGTGGAGGGTCGGGCAGTGGAGGGTCTGGGGGCGGCGCATTCGGTGGCGGTGGTTCCGGCGGCGGGAACACTTCGGGTTCGGGGAACGGGCTCGGCACGCCACCTACATCGGGTGGCGGAGTTGGTGGAGGAGCGGACGGTGGGAACTCCGGCGGTGCAAACCCGGCCGGAGACGGTTCCGGTCAGAACCCATCCGGAACCAGTTCCGGAAATGGTGACAACCGTAGCGGCGTTGATGCCCAAGGGAATTCGGGTGCCGATGCTGCCCAGTTCGCAAACCATTCCGGCCCGGCCGGGACTACCGCGGCAAATGCCGGCCCACTGCCGGCCGGTGCAGCGCCAGGTGCCCTGGCAGGTGCAACTCCGAATGGTGCTCAGCTCGGTTCCGGAGTGCCTTCAGGCCTCATGGGTAGCGGTTCGGGTGGTGGTTCCGCAGGTGGAATCGGTACCGGCGGCTTCGGGCCAGGCGGAACCGGAGGTGGCGCTCTCGGCCCTGGCGGCGTGGGCGGCCTCGCCGGTGGCGGGCGTGGGGGCGTCAACGGAACTGGCGGTACCTCGGCGACGGGCGCGCAGAGCGGTCGGGGCGCGATGGGTGGCGTCGGCGGCATGGCACCGGGACGCGGACAAGGACAAGACGAAGACAACGTTCACGACACCCCCGGCTACCTCGTCACGGTCGAGAACGGCAACGCCCTGATCGGCGACCTACCCATGGTCTCCCCGGCGGTGTTGGGCGAATGACAACCAAGCAGTGGCAATTCACCGGCCTCGAATTCTCGATCCTCTGGGAAGCGGTCGGACGTGACCGCCTCCCGTACCCGCTTCGGTTTCGTTCGACGGCCGAAACCATGAACGAGCTGACAGCGGAGCGCCGTCGAGCGGGAGCGCGCCTGTCTTCCATGCTTGACGATCGGCTGCATCACGTTCTCGGGGCACTTGCGAATCCCGCTGCGCGCGTCGAGGTTTCCGGTTTTCACGGGCCGAACATGAGTACAGTGACGCGATTGCACGGCGTTGTTGCCGGCGATCTGGGCGTGCTCGCAACCCAACTGCCCGGCAGGACCTCGGACTGTGGCTCCGACGTGGTTCTGAGCGTGGTGCATCCGTCGGCAATTCCGCGGATGCTGGTCGATCGGCTGCCCGCCTGCTCCGCCGGATCGGAGCGTGGTGTGAGCATCGAGAGATCGAAACCTGCCGGGGGACAGAGCTTTCTGAGCAGCGCCGGCAGTGCACGCGGGAGCGAGGAAGTGCGCAGGTTCTTCGGCCGAGCACGGACCTCGATCGGTGAAGTCACCGCATACCCAGGCGGAGCCGTCGACAGCAGACCGACCGACGACGGAATAACGTTCCACTGGTACGACTATGCCGATGACGGTCGGTACATCATCACCGCGGGTGAAACCGTCAGTGCCCGCGGCGCTTCCGCGGAAATGACGGAGGCCGAGATTGCACGCAATCTCGGCCTCGTCCTACACCGGGCGATTCGCACTGGTTAGTCAGAACGATTCGAACTAGCTGGTGGTGCGGTGGAACCGGCCGGGGCTTGCCTGATCCCTCGGCTTGACGACGATCTGATCGAGGTTCACGTGCGACGGCCGCGAGGCGACAAAACCGATGATCTCGGCGATGTCCTGCGCCACCAACGGTGTGATTCCCTCGTACACCTTGTCTGCCTTGTCCTGATCACCTTCGAACCGGACGAGTGAGAACTCCGTCTCGACGGCTCCCGGCGCGATTTCGGTCAGACGAACGGGCTTGCCCAACAGTTCACCGCGCAATGTCCGATGAAGGACGGCTTGAGCGTGCTTGGCGGTGGTGTAGCCCGAGCCGTTGTCGTACGCCTCCAGCGCGGCCACCGAGGTGATGGTCACGACCAGACCATCACCCGAATCGATCAGCTTGGGCAGCAGTGCCTTCGTCACACGCAACGTGCCCAGGACATTGGTCTCCCACATCCACCGCCAGTCGTCCAGATCGGCGTCCAGGACCGTCGCCAGACCCTTTGCGCCACCTGCGTTGTTGACCAACACGTCGACACGGGGGACCACCGCCGCGAACGCGTCGACGGAATCCTCGTCGGTGACGTCGAGTTCGAGAGCAGTACCACCGATTTCCTCGGCGATCTTCTCGAGACGATCAACGCGGCGAGCACCGATCACGACGTGGAATCCCTGAGCTGCCAGGGTGCGGGCGGTGGCCTCACCGATTCCGGAGCTGGCTCCGGTGACTACGGCGATGCGGGCATCGGAAGAAATGGTCATGATGCAATCGTAGGGCTAGTCGGCGGCATACTCTGCTTCCCGTTCGATGGATTCGATGTGACGACGCGGTACTTGTATCCGACCGGGTGTGTAGGTGACGGCACGCAGAGAGCCGCTGTACCGGAACGGTCCGTGGCGTTGGCGCACATCCCACGACACCGGCCCTCTCGCGTCGACGCCGACTGAAATGCCGGTCCACGGCGCCATCCCGACCAGTTGTACCTGCCCGAGTAGTTGACCCGCATGGATTCCGTCGACACTGACGTGGAGATCCCAACGCAGCCGAGGTACCACCGTCACGGACACGTCGATGCGCTTGCTGCCGATCGCCAACGGGCCTGCATCGACCACGGAGTAGGAACCGAATGCGTTGTATCCGAGATGCAGGTGCCCGTCCTCGACGTAGAGAAGATATCCGCCCTGTGGATCACCGTGAGCGACAAGAACACCGGCGTCACCTGCTCGGTAACCGTCGAGTTCGACGGTGATGTCGAAGTCGCGGAACCCGATCAGTTTGCTCGACCGGTAGCGCTCCAGTGGAGGCGTTCCGGCAAGCAGACGGACCGGGCGCGAGAGTGCCTCCTCCGCCGGCCGCCGGACTGCGCCCACCGAGTTGCCGAGCAGTGGAAAGACGGTGTTCGCCCACGCCGAGTGGTCCCAGGCTTCGGCGAGCTCGCGGACCTTGTCGGGAAACCGTGATGCGAGGTCGTCAAGTTCGGTCGGGTCGGTGTGGACGTCGAACAATTGCCAGTGTGGCTTGTCGATGTCGTCCGGCGCCAGGGCCAGCAGTTTCCAGCCGTCCTTGTAGTAGCCGCGGTTGCCGGTCATCTCGGTGTACTGCTCGGTGTGAGTGCTCGGAGCGGTGGACGATCGCAGAACCGGTGCGGTCGAGACACCGTCGAACTCCTTCACCGGAAGCCCGTTTCGTACGCTCGGTGCGTCGATTCCGGCCAGGTCCAGCAGCGTGGGGGTCAGGTCGGTGACGTACGCGAACTGGTCGCGAATCCCGTTGTCGTCTGCTCCGGGTTTCAACCCCGCGGGCCACGACAGGACGAAGGGAACACGAATTCCTCCCGCGAAGGACTGCCCTTTGTAGAACCGGAAGGGGGTGTTGGACGTCTGCCCCCATCCACGTGGATAGTGGACGCCCAACTCCGGTCCGCCGATCAGGGATTCGTCGTGGGGGACATCGCCGACCCAGTCCGGATCCTGGATATGCGCGAATTGTGCGAAGTAGCTTCGGGTTCCGTCCGAACCGCCCTCGGCGGTGCCGCCGTTGTCCGAGGTGAAGACGATGATCGTGTTGTCGAGCTCGCCCAGCTCGTCCAGAGTGTCGACGATGCGTCCGACGCTCTGATCGATCGAGTCGACCATCGCCGCGTACACCTCCATGTAGCGGGCGAACCGAGACTGCACTTCCGGTGTGAGCGAATGCCATTCGGGGACGTCGAAGCCGGGTTCGGAGTTTCGCGGAGCCTGCCGTGTTCCGTCCGGAAAGAGTCCTTGCAGGAGCTGAGAGGCGAACCGAGACTCTCGGATTCGATCCCAGCCCTCGTCGTAGCGACCGCGGTATTTTGCCTGATCGGCCGGCTTGGCCTGCAAAGGTCCGTGCATCGCGACGTGCGCGAAGTAGAGGAAGAACGGCTTGTCCTGATCGTGGGCGCGCAGATCCTTGATGTACCCGACGGCCTTGTCGGTCAGATCGTCGGTGAGGTAGTAGCCCTCGGGATACTCGTCGACGTCGACCACCGAATTGTCGGAGATCAACTGATTGGGATAGTAGAAGGAATTGAGGCCTTCGAGCGAGCCGTAGTATCGATCGAAACCGCGCTGCGTCGGCCAGGAATCGCGACTTCGGCCCGGGGCGAGGTTTGCGTCGCGCACGAGATGCCACTTGCCCACCGCATAGGTTGCATAGCCTGCGCCGCGCAGGATTTCGGGGAGTGTCTGCACGTCGTCGGCCAATTCCAGACGCAGCCCGGGGTATCCCGGATCGGCGTTGGCGACAAATCCGTACCCGGCGCGGTGCGGATTGAGGCCGGTGAGAAGTGCGGCGCGTGAGGGCGAGCAGAGGGGTGTCGTGTGATAGTTGGTCAACCGAACACCCTGCGCGGCAAGCCGATCGAGGGTCGGAGTCTCGATCTCGGAGCCGAAAGGCCCGATGTCGCTGTATCCCATGTCGTCGATCAGAACCACGACGATGTTGGGTGATCCGGGAGTCGGGGTCGAGGCGGTGGGCCACGACGGGGCCGAATCGGCTGCGGTGCGGCCGATTCGGCCCTCGAAGCCTTCGTAACCGCGGGCATGCGGAGGAAGGATGGAATCCGGTGAAGTCATGGGAGAGTCGAGGCACCTTCGATAATCGAGTATTCGGAAGCGTCGCCGGCGATGCTGCTGCTTCGTTCCCCGTGGATGTTGACCGGAATGTCACCGGCAAGTGTGATGCGCTCCAGGCGGCGGTACTGATCGTCGTAGTCGGCGATCGCGTAGTGCTGGGTGGCGCGGTTGTCCCAGATGGCGACATCACCCGCCGCCCAGTTCCAGCGCGTCGTGTACTCGAGCTTGATGGCGTGATCCTGCAGGAGCTTGAACACACCGTTCGACTGTTCGGTGCTCAACCCGACGAAGTTCTTGACAAAGTGACCGAGGACGAGCGTGCGTTCTCCGGTTTCGGGGTGGACACGCACCACCGGGTGTTCCGTCTCGAAGTAAGTGGACTGGAACTCTTCGCGGTAGGCGGCCGTGCGATCTTCGGTGAGCCGCTCGGCACTGGTGGCCGCGTAGTCGTAGACGTTCGTGTGGCGGGCCCAGAGGTTCTCCGCGAGCGCCTTGAGCGGATCCGGGAGTCCGTTGTACGCGGCTACCCCTGACGCCCACGTCGTGGAACCGCCGTATTCGGGTAGCTGCACCGCGCGCAGGATCGACGCCTTGGGGATGCGATCGACGAAGGTGACGTCGGTGTGCCAACTGTTGGCCTTGCCCAGGTCCGAATCGATGGGGAGGACTTTTGCGCCGTGCGACTTCACCGTTGGGTGGGCAGTGGTCGGGGTGCCCAGCAGCTGGGCGAACTCGTACTGCGAATCGTTGTCGAGGTGGTCTTGCCCGCGGAAGAAGATCACCTTGTGTTCGAGAAGTGCCTGTCGGATGAGCGAGATCGTCGCCGGGTCGAGGTGCCCGCCTAGGGTGATTCCGTCGATGCGGGCGCCGATATGCGCGCCGAGGGCGGTGACAGTGCCGCGAGCGGCGTCAGCAGCCGCTCCGTTCGTCGACGCCGCATTGGTAAGGGTCGGCTTGGCGAAAGCTGTAGACATGGTGCACCTTTCGTGGGGAGTGTGCCCACCCAAACATGCGAGATTTCGCCACGACAGGGTTGCGTTCAGTGTGATCGTTACCGCACCTGATTTGTGAATCTCGGTGAAGCTGCTACTTTTGGAGCCATGTCGACCGACCAGCCTGCCGCTTTGCGGGTCACCTATGTGACCGCTGCGCTTGGTTCGCGTCTGCCTCTGGCGCGAGAGCTGTGTTGTCGCCGCCGTTCTTTCTGCAGCTAATTTCTGCGCCTTTTCTGTCTACTTCTTCGTGTGACCAGTGGAAACGCTGATTTCTCGGTCGACAGAGATATGCGCCTTCTCCTCCTTCTGCAAGGGACAGCCATGTCGACACCCACCATCTCTGCCATTCCGAACATCCGATCGCGAACCGCGCTCTCGGGAACCCGGACCCGTACTCAGATTGTTGCGCCCGAACTGCGCATTGCCGACGGTCCGTCCGCGACTGTGTTGCGCATTGCTCGATCCCGCGGACCGCTCTCTCGCGATACCGCCGCGAAAGCGTCCGGACTGAGTATTGCCACCGTGAACCGGCAGGTCACGAGCCTGCTCGACCTCGGAATCCTGCGCGAACGCGCAGACCTGACAGCCTCCGGCGCCATCGGGCGTCCGCGGGTTCCGTTCGAGGTCAATCACGAGCCGTACCTGACCGTCGGCATCCACATCGGTGCCGTAGTCACCAGCATCATCGCCAGCGACATTCGTGGCAAGGTGCTCGGCGCCGTCGAGATTCCGACGCCCGCCACCAATTCCGCTGTCGCACTTGCCACCATTGCGCGGTCGGCCAAATCGTTTGCCTCACGGTGGCACAAGCGTCGCCCGCTCGCCGTCGGCGTGGCCATCGGCGGTCGCGTCGATTCAGCGACCGGAGTAGTCGATCACCCGCGCCTGGGGTGGAAGGGCGCCAAGGTCGGATCCATCATCGGAGCCGGCTTGGACCTCCCCGTTTCGGTCGCCGCCCACGTCGAGGCGATGGCCGCGTCGGAACTTCTGCTCAGCAACGACCGCGCCGAGGCGCCGACGCCGGGAACCACCGGACTGTACTTCTACGCCCGTGAAACCGCTGGTATCGCAATCACTTTCGAAGGGCGAGTGCACACTCCGTCCAGCGGGCCCGGTTCGATCGCGCACCTGCCCACCGGCTCGTCGGCGCGGTGCACCTGCGGCGCGGTGGGTTGCTTGGAAGCGACGATCAGCGACCGCGCGGTCGTCGCGCAGGCACTGTCTTCGGGCGCAGTGATCCAGGGCAGTGAGCGTGTCACGATCGCCGATGTCTATCGTGCTGCGTCGGCGGGTTCCATTCCGGCTCACGAACTTCTGGTCGACCGGGCGCGCGTGCTCGGCCGGACAGTGGCGATGTTGCGTGACCTGTTCAACCCGGATCGGGTGATCCTCGGTGGCCAGGCGTTCACCGACTATCCGGCCGGCGTGCCGCACGTCGCCGAGGCTTTCTCGTCGGCATCCTCCTTGGAGCGCAAGGATATTCGAATCACCGGTTTCGGCAATCGCGTTCAGGAATACGCCTCGACGGTCGTGTCACTGAGCTCGCTGTTCGCCGATCCGGCGGCGGCAATGCGGCGTGCGTCGGCCGTCTGACTGCGAAGAGGGCAGTCAGAGTTCCGGTCGATCGAGCACCCGCAACCACGAACCGTCGGGCTGGCGGCGCGCCACCTGTGTGCGTCCGCCGGTTCCGTCGGAAGGTTTGGTCGAGGTCATGGCGAGGTCGTCGCTGATCACCGTTGGTAGGGTTTCCTCGACGGTGAATGTCGGTGCCGCTGCGAGCATCTGAGAAATCACTTCGCGGATGGACTGACGGCCGATCGTGAGGGATCCGGGTGGAAACGCCATCACAGCGTTTTCCTCGTACAGTCCGGCGACAGCGTCTGCGTTTCCGGCGTTCGCGAACTGGACGAAGAGTCGGGCAATATCTTCGGGGGTTGCGGCCTTCTGAACTTCATGTGTTGTTGTCATGTTTCCATCGTGCAAGCACACTTTCGATAAGTCCAAGATCTAGTTTGTCTCAAAGCTAGAATCAACAGTTATGGAACTCCGGCAGCTGGAATACTTCGTCACGGTAGCGGAGGAAGCCAATTTCACTCGCGCCGCCGAGCGGCTTCACGTAGCGCAGCCGGGTGTGAGTGCGCAGGTCAAAAGACTGGAACGTGAGCTGGGGCAGGAGTTGCTCGATCGTAGTGGTCGAACCGTTCGTCTGACCGATGCCGGGCGAGCCGTCCTCCCACACGCCCGCGCTGCACTTGCTTCCGTGCAGAGCAGTCGCGACGTTGTCGACGCCTTGAACGGACTGGTTCGGGGCTCGGTTTCGGTCGGGATGGTCACCGCCTGCGCTTCCGCCGATCTGACCGATCTGCTCAGTCGTCTACACACCAGACACCCAGGTTTGGACATTTCGCTGGCCGAGGACGATTCGCGCAGCCTGCTTGCCGGAGTGGTGGACGGAACCTTCGACATAGCCGTCATCGGAGTTGCGGGCGAGCTGCCGGAAGGCCTCGAATCGAGGGTGATCACCGACGAACGACTGGTGGCCGCAGTGGCGGCGGATCATCCGCTGGCCGCGTTGTCGTCTCTGCCGTTTGCCGAACTCGCCACGCGATCGGTCATCTGTCTTCCGGAGGGAACCGGTATCAGGACGTGTCTGGACTTCGCGTGCGCCGCGGCCGGCACGAAGGCGACGGTTGCGCTCGAGGCAAGCAACCTCGGCATCATCGTTTCGTTGGCCGCACAGGGGTTGGGAATCGCTGTGCTTCCCGAGTCGACAGTGGGGGAGTTGCATCGGATCGATCTCGAACCGGAAGCTCGATCCCGGTTGGAATTGGTCTGGCGTTCGTCGGGCGGCAAGAACCCGGCGGCATCCGCTCTCATCGATCTCGCGAGAGCTGTTCCCGCCGAGTGAGTTCGGCCTGCGCCCGATCCAATCCGCCGTGCTCTAGGGCGGCCAATCGTGATCTGTCCTTCCAGACTATGGTGCCGCGTCGCCGGACGATAACCGACATGGTTCCACCGAGATGCTCGAGCGCTCCGGGTACGTTTCGACGCTCGGCGGGAATGGGAACCGGAAGTATGTGCGCGTCGGCGATGGGTGCGGTCCCGTCGATGTCGACGCTCCACTTTCGGCTGTAACCCCGAAGCGTCCAGCGATCGTCGGACACGGTCGTCTCCACCTGCGACGTCAGCGGATTGCCCAGACGCAACACTGTGCCGTCTGGCAAGGCGACCACCACGGCGGTGACTTCGGTGCGCAGAGGCCCGGCGCTGACCTGGCCGCCGGCAAAAGCCACACAGGCTCGTGGGTCGGTGAATCCCTGGGCCTGCCCCCACCACCAGGATTCCGGGAATCCTCCCTTTCCCCAGTTCTTCTCGCCGTACACCTGTGCTCCGCTGAGATCCCAACTGTGCCCGTCGATGACGGCGCTTCCCTCTACCCGGCCGCCGAGAAGCCACGGATGCCAGTACTGATTGAGTGCGGGAACTGATTGGAAGTAACTCGATCCCCCGAAGCGGCGGTGTGGCCAGAATCGCTGATTACTGATCCGCACATCGAGATGGCTGTCGCCGAAATCGACCTGTAGTCGATCAGCATTGCCGCGGAAAGCGTTGTCGGCGTACGCCCCCAGGATGCGGGAATCGGCCGATCCGCTCGGGTGCTCGGCGGTCCGGAGGAATCCGCCCGGATGCGCCGCGAGACCGAGCGTCGACCAGTTGCCACCATCGGACTTGTTGATTCCGGCGAGCGCAATCACCACCCGTCCGCTCTCCGGCAGCGTGAAACGCCAGAAGTAACCCTCCATCGCAACGTCATGGGAGGCAAGCAGATTGCCGAAAGGAAGGGTGGCACCGGAGGCGCGGTACGAGGGAAGCTTCACGGTCCCAGCACTGCCTGTGATGCGGTGACCTGAGCGACGAGACGGCCCTCGTCGTCACGAATCTCGGTCACGACCGCGACGGTGCTGCGTCCCGCGTGCAATGGACGGGCAGTTGCGGTGACCGTGCCTTTACGAACCCCGCGGGTGAACACGGTCGACGAACTGGTGGTGGACGTACTTGCGCCGGGCGGAAGATTGAGGAATGCACAGACGGCGCCGACGCTGTCTGCCAGCGTCATCAAGGCGCCGCCGTGCATTCCGTTGCCGGCGGTGGTGCGGTGGCTGTCCCAATCCAGATGGCCGACAACCTGTTCGGGTGCCGCGCTGTCCAACTGAATTCCGGTGTGAACTGCAAAAGGCATGCTCGCGACAAGTTGTTCGAGGTCCATGCCTACCGATGGTAACGAGCCGCCGAAACCTCCGTCGGGACTTCGGTTTATCGAGGGCGGTGACTCAGAGGGGCAGGGCGGTTTCCGACAGTCCCTCCGGCGCGTTTCGGCGACGGAACCACTCGGTGCCGAATGCCGCGGCGAGCTGCTCCGTCGGCATTTCGAGGAACGGGCCGAAATCGCCGACCTGCGTTGCGTGCGCGTACATGGCCGCGCGCTTAAACGAGATCACCGAACTCACGTCGACTGCGGTGGTGAGTTGGTCAGCCGGAAGCCCGAACGATTCGATGTCCGGCGGCTGCGCCTCCTCGGTCCACTCGGGGTTGGCCTGCATCAGCATCTTCATGTGATCGCGGTTGGTGGACGCCTCGTAGACGAACGGCGTGCCCGCGAGTTCTGCAGCACGAACGCCGACGTGGTGGACCTGGATGTGATCCGGGTGGCCGTATCCGCCGTTGGGGTCGTAGATGGTCAGGACATCGGCGTTCTCTTCACGAAGAACCTCGGCCAGACGCTCGGCGGCCTTCTCGACGTCGACGTTGCAGAACGCTTCCGGATTCTCGTTCTCGGGCGTACCCACCATCCCCGAATCCGGGTAGTGCAGGGACACGACGCGATTGGCACCCAACGCGTCGGTGGACGCCTCGAGTTCACGGCTGCGGCGCTGAGCCAACGTCTCGTATTCGTCCAACAGTCCGTCGGGGAATTCACCGAGAGCACCGTCGGTAGCGGTGACGACTACGACGCGGTGACCTGCGTCGGCGGCCATTCTCATCACGCCGCCCGTAGTGAAAACTTCGTCATCGGGATGGGCGTGGAAACACACCAGGACACTCATTCGCGCAATCGTAAGGCAAGTTACCGACAGGTCAACCCGAGCGCACAGTGAAAACGATTTGTCGAGTCGGCCTCGGCTCTGTGAACCTTGTTCAGTGCACGAGAAGCTGACATGAGCGAATCCACCAACAAAGGCCTGCTGAGCGCCTACCGCGAGATATTCTCGGCCCCGGGATCGGTTGCCTTCTCGGCCGCCGGATTTGTCGCAAGGCTGCCGATAGCGATGATCGGCATCGGAATCGTGACGATGATCTCGCAACTTCGTGGTGACTACGCGCTCGCCGGGGCGCTCGCCGCGGTTTTTGCGCTCTCGTCGGCGATCATCGCGCCAGCGGTCTCGCGCGCGGTCGACCGCTTCGGACAGAGGGCGGTCCTGCCGATTGCCGCGGCGGTCAGCGTCACCGCAATCGGGGCACTCTTGCTCGCAGTCCGGATGGAAGCCCCCGACTGGCTGCTTTTCGTCTTGGTAGTCCCCGGCGGCGCCACCCCGACGATCGGGGCGATGATTCGCGCCAGGTGGGTCGCGATCTACGTCGGAAAACCGCAGCTGCGCACTGCCTTCGCCTTCGAATCGGTGGTGGACGAGCTCTGCTTCGTGGCGGGCCCGGTCATCTCGGTGGGTCTGAGCATCGGACTCTTCCCCGAGGCTGGACCACTTGCAGGGTTGATTCTGCTGGTCACGGGGACCTTGCTGCTGGTGATCCAGCGCGGAACCGAGCCGAAGGTGCATCCGCGTCGACCCGGCCGCGGACGGTCGGTACTCGGTAACCACGTGATGTGGATCGTCATCGTGATCATGGTGATGCTCGGAACGATCTTCGGTGTCATCGACGTCGGCGCCATCGCGTTCACCAAGGAACAGAATTCACCTGGCTCCGCGACGCTGGTCCTCGCGCTGTTCGCCGGCGGTTCGGGAATCGCGGGACTGATCTTCGGATCGATGCACCCGGCGCGATCGCTGCGTGGGCAATTGATGATCGCGTCCGCAGCGGTCGCCCTTCTCAGTGTCCCGCTTCTCCTGGTCGGAAACGTGGCCGCACTTGCTGGCGCGTACGTCCTGGCCGGCGCGACCATCGCTCCGACGCTCATCATCGCGACAGCCCTGGTCGAGCAGATCGTCCCACCGGAAAAGCTCACGGAGGGAATGACCCTGACGGTCACCGGACTCGGCGTCGGCGTGGCGCTCGGCTCTGCGCTGGCCGGGCAGCTGATCGACCGCTACGACGTCTCCTCCGCTTACATGCTCGCCGTCGGCGCCGCAGTCGCAGCCTCTATCGTGACGGCATGTCTATTCGTGAAGCCGTCAGCGTCGACGGCACGTCCATCGTCTATCGAGTAACCGGAAATCCGGCTGGGACCCCGCTGGTGCTGCTGCACGGCTGGGCTCAGTCGTCACAGTGCTGGGGCGAGCAGGTCCTCGCGGACCTGGCAGCGGACTACCGCTTGATCGCCGTCGATCTGCGCGGCCACGGCTACTCCGATGCGCCCGAGTCCGGATACGACGACTCCGCGAACTGGGCCGGCGACGTCGCGGCGGTTCTTGCTGCCGAAAGCATCACCGAGAACGCGATCCTGCTCGGCTGGTCGTACGGCGGTCTGGTGATCTGCGATTACCTGGCAGCACACGGAACCGGCGCGGTGGCGGGTGCGGTGCTGGTCGGAGCGATCACCAGCATCGGGCGCGGCGAGAAGGGCGGCAAGGTCGGCTCGGCGATGAGGAGTGCGGTTCCCGGCGCTATGTCCGAAGATCCCCGCGAGGCAATCCGGGCACTCGGCGCTTTCGGCAACGCACTCACCGGCCCACCCGAGGGCAAGGGCGCAGCGTCGCAGGCATTGTTCGGGTACAGCCTCTCGACGCGTCCGCGGGTGCGCGCAGCACTGTTCAACCGTGCAGTCGGTCACGACGATCTGCTCCGCAACCTGGACATCCCGGTCCTCGTTCTGCACGGGACCGAGGACTCCGTCGTCGACGTGAGTGCAGGTAAGCACGCCGAGGAACTGATTCCCAAGTCGCAGGCGTCGTACTGGGAAGGCTGCAATCACGGCCCGTTCGTGGAGGATCCGACACGATTCGTGTCCGAAGTGCGAACCTTCATCTCGAGCCTCGGTTAGAGTTCGCGCCCGGTGAGGGGGCAGTATGGAGTGGTGACGTCCATGCACATTTCGCGCCCTCGCCGGGTGGCCGTTCTCTCGGTCCACACCTCGCCATTGGCGCAACCCGGCACCGGTGACGCGGGTGGGATGAATGTCTACGTTCTGCAATCCGCCATTCAGCTCGCCAAACGTGGCGTCGAGGTGGAGATATTCACCCGCGCGACATCGTCTTCGGACGCGCCCGTCGTGGACGCCGCTCCCGGAGTACGGGTGCGCAACATCGCGGCCGGTCCCTTCGAAGGACTGGACAAGGCAGATCTGCCGACTCAACTGTGTGCCTTCGTCGCGGGAGTTCTTCGGGAGGAAGCGCGACGCGAACCCGGGTACTACAGCCTGATTCACTCGCACTACTGGTTGTCCGGGCAGGTCGGCTGGCTGGCCCGCGATCGTTGGGGCGTGCCCCTCGTCCACACCGCGCACACACTCGCGGCAGTGAAGAATCTTTCGCTGGCCGAGGGGGACACACCGGAGCCTGCAGCACGGCAGATCGGCGAGCAGCAAGTTGTCGCCGAATCCGATCGGCTGGTCGCCAACACCACCGACGAAGCCAAAGCGCTGCACGAGTTGTACGGGGCAGATCCCACGCGTATCGACGTTGTTGCGCCGGGTGCCGATCTCACACGCTATCGACCGGGTGACCGCGATGCTGCCCGCGCGTTGTTGGGATTGAACCCCGGCGAAGTGGTCGTGACATTCGTCGGCCGCATCCAACCGCTGAAAGCGCCGGACGTGCTGCTGCGTGCTGCCGCCGAAGTGATCAGCCGCCGCCCCGAGTTGCCGTTGCGCATCCTCGTCGTCGGCGGGCCGTCGGGAACCGGTCTCGCGCGGCCGGACGTATTGATCGAACTGGCACGTTCGCTCGGCATCACGGCGCAAGTGACGTTCTTGCCGCCGCAGGCGCCGGAGCGTCTCGCCGATGTCTACCGTGCCTCGGATCTGGTTGCGGTGCCGAGCTATTCGGAGTCCTTCGGGTTGGTGGCCATCGAAGCTCAAGCCTGCGGAACGCCGGTGATCGCCGCCGACGTCGGCGGACTGGGAGTGGCCGTACGCAACGGTGAGACGGGCCTGCTGGTTCAAGGACACCGCACCGAAGACTGGGCCGGTGCCCTCGAATCTTTGGTGACGACGCCGACGCGCTTGGCCGAACTCGCCGCGCAGGCGCCGCGGCACGCCGAGAATTTCTCGTGGGAACACACCGCGGACGGTTTGCTCGAGAGCTATCGCAAAGCCGCAGTCAACTACAACAACGGAACCGGTCCCAGCGACTTCTCGCCCCGCCGTGCGCGGGGTCTGTGGCGTCTGCGCCGGACCGGGGGAGTGCGTACATGAGCAGCATTTCGGACACTATCGAGCAGGCCCTCACCGAGCGCGAACTCGAGTTCACCAGAAAAGACGACGCGCATTTCATCGTCGAACTTCCCGGCGAGCACAAACTCAAGACGTCGACTCTGCTCACTGTCGGCAATCACGGCGTGCGGGTCGAGGCCTTCGTGTGCCGCAAGGTGGACGAGAACTTCGAAGGCGTCTACAAGTTCTTGCTCAAGCGCAACCGCCGTCTGTACGGGGTGGCGTACACACTCGACAAGGTCGGGGACATCTACCTGGTAGGCAAGATCGCCGAGCATGCCGTGACCGGCGATGAACTCGATCGAGTGCTCGGTCAGGTTCTCGAAGCCGCCGACGGCGATTTCAACGTCATCCTCGAACTCGGTTTCTCTTCGTCGATCAAGCGCGAGTGGGCGTGGCGGGTGTCGCGAGGTGAGTCGCTGGCGAATCTCGAACCGTTCAAGCACCTCATCGAGGAGGAGCCCGCGCAAAGCTGACCGAGCGGGGTGAGACACATCGCTGATGTGTCACGTAAAGTGGCCTTTACTTGTGACTGTCGTCACGGAATAATACTGTTCCCGTGAGTCACAGTAAGTTGGTCACACCACCCTGCCGCGCAACTTTTCGAGGAGCACAGTGAGCTTCAAGAGTCCGTTCCCCGACGTTGAAATCCCCAACCTCAGCGTCTACGACTTCCTGTTCGGAAACACCGACCCCGCAGACCTCGACAAGACGGCATTCGTCGAAGGCAGTTCTGGCGCGGTCACCACATACGCATCGCTGATCGCACAGATCAACGGCGTTGCAGGCGCTCTCGCTGCGCGTGGACTCGCCGTCGGAGACGTGGTCGGGTTGCATTCGCCCAACGTCCCCGCCTTCGGTTCCGTCTTCCACGGCATCCTTCGAGCCGGTGGTGTCGCGACCACGATCAACGCTCTCTACACCGCCGAGGACATCGCCAAGCAGCTCACCGATTCCAAGGCCAAGTTCCTCTTCACCGTCTCGCCTTTGCTGCCGCAGGCCAAGGCAGCCGCCGATCAGGTCGGCATCCCCGCTGAGAACGTGTTCGTGCTCGACGGAGCCGAAGGCCACCTGTCGCTGCGAGATCTGCTCGGCGAGGGTGCAGCGGCGCCCGAGGTCTCCTTCGACCCGGCCACCCAGCTCGCGGTGCTGCCGTACTCGTCGGGCACCACCGGCCGGCCCAAGGGCGTCATGCTCACCCATCGCAACCTCGTGGCCAACGTCTGCCAGATCATCCCGCGGATGGGGATCGAGACCGACGACAAGATCCTCGCGGTCCTGCCGTTCTTCCACATCTATGGCATGACGGTGCTGCTCAACGCCGCGCTGTACCGCCGCGCGAGCCTCATCACGATGCCGAAGTTCGATCTCGTGGAGTTCCTGCGGATCGTCGCCGAGCAGAAGTCGACGTACATCTTCGTCGCACCGCCCGTTGCCGTCGCGCTGGCCAAGCACCCGCTGGTCGACCAGTACGACCTCTCGAGCGTGCACACCATCTTCTCCGGTGCGGCCCCGCTCGACGCGGCGCTCGGCAAGGCCGTCGCAGACCGGTTGAACTGCCACGTCCGCCAGGGCTACGGCATGTCCGAGATGAGCCCCGTCTCGCATGCGATCCCGTTCGATCGTGACGACATCGCCCTCGACACCTGCGGTCCCACCATCGCCAACATGGAATGCAAGCTCGTCGACCCGGGAACGGGCGAAGAGGTCGCGTACCCGGCACTCGGCACGGACGGGGTCAGCGAGCCCGGTGAACTGTGGTGCAAGGGCCCGAACATCATGGTGGGCTACCTCGGCAACGACCAGGCCACCAAGGACACCCTCGACGACGACGGTTACCTGCACACCGGTGACATCGCGACTGTCGACGGAGACGGCGTCGTCAAGATCGTCGATCGCCTCAAGGAACTGATCAAGTACAAGGGCTACCAGGTTCCCCCGGCCGAACTCGAGGCTTTGCTGCTGACGCATCCGCAGATCGCCGACGCCGCCGTGATCGGTGTGCTCGACGCCGAGGGCGAAGAGGTTCCGAAGGCATTCGTCGTTCTCCAGGACGGCGCCGAGTTGACCGAAGCCGACGTGATCTCGTTTGTCGCCGAGCGCGTCTCGCCGCACAAGAAGGTCCGCCAGGTTTCGTTCATCAGCACCGTGCCGAAATCCGCGGCCGGAAAGATCCTCCGCAAGGATCTGCGAACTGCGGAAGTAGCCCCGAGCTGATTTCCAGACAGGGTTGACCAAGAAGGGTTCCGGTACTCGTGCCAGGATGAACGCCATGAGTATCGGAACCCTGGTCCTGCTCCGCCACGGCGAGAGCGAATGGAATGCACTCAATCTGTTCACCGGCTGGGTGGACGTACACCTGACAGACAAGGGCATGGCCGAAGGCAAGCGCGCCGGCGAACTGCTCGCCGAGCACAACCTGTTGCCCGACGTTCTCTACACCTCGCTTCTGCGCCGCGCGATCAGCACCGCTAATCTCGCGCTCGATGCGGCCGATCGCCACTGGATCCCGGTAGTTCGCGACTGGCGCCTCAACGAGCGCCACTACGGCGCTCTGCAGGGCAAGAACAAGGCTCAGACCAAGGAAGAGTACGGAAACGAGCAGTTCATGCTCTGGCGTCGTAGCTACGACACCCCGCCGCCCGCCATCGAAGCCGGCAGCGAGTACAGCCAGGACACCGATCCTCGGTACGCGAACCTCGACGAGGTTCCCTTGACCGAGTGCCTGCTCGACGTCGTCAAGCGCCTGATCCCGTACTGGGAGGACACCATCTCGCAGGAGCTGCTCGCCGGCCGGAACGTGCTGGTCACCGCGCACGGCAACTCGCTGCGTGCATTGGTCAAGCACCTCGACGGCATCTCGGACGAGGACATCGCGGGCTTGAACATCCCGACCGGAATCCCGCTGCGTTACGACCTCGACGAGAACCTGTTGCCGCTCAATCCTGGCGGCACCTACCTGGATCCGGAGGCCGCCGCTGCCGGCGCCGCCGCGGTGGCGAATCAGGGCGGAAAGTAGCAACCCGATGATGTGCGTCGAGGCCCCCCGAACAGTGTTTTCGGGGGGCCTCGGCCAACAACAGATGAACGACGAACCAACGCCGTCCACCTGGCGGATTACGCGGGCGGGAACGTCCGAACCCGCCGTAACCGACACTTCGCGCGAACGTACGATTGCGCCGTGAGTGTCGTGATTGCAGTGCTGCTGGTCGTGGTCGCCGGCTTGGTCGGCTACCTCGTCGGCGGGGTGCTGGTACCCAGGCTGTCGTCGCGCCAGAGTCAGCGCTCGGACGAACAGACCGGGCTCACGATGTCCCAGGTCCTCGACCTCATCGTGCTGGCGTCGGAAAGCGGCATCGCCGTCGTCGACGGTTTCCATGACGTCGTGCTCTTCAACCCTCGCGCCGAAGAACTCGGCCTGGTCAAGAATCGTCTGGTCGACGAGCGAGCGTGGCGGGCAGCGCAGGAAGTCCTGCGGACAGGTCACACCGTCGAGGTGGATCTGACAGCGCAGACCGCGCAGCGCGGCCGCGACAAGATTGCCGTTCGTGGCACCGCTCGGCTGCTCAGCAAGGACGACCGCAACTTCGTGGTCCTGTTCGCCGACGACGATTCCGAGCAGGTCCGCATGGAGGCGACTCGACGCGATTTCGTCGCGAACGTCAGCCACGAACTGAAGACTCCGGTCGGCGCGATGAGTTTGCTCGCGGAGGCACTGCTCGAATCCGCTGACGATCCGGAGTCCGTGCGCCACTTCGGTGAACGGGTGCTCGGTGAGTCGATTCGTCTGGGCAAGATGGTCACCGAGTTGATCGCACTCTCGCGCTTGCAAGGTGCCGAGAAGCTGCCCGATCTCGACGTGGTCGACGTCGACACGGTGGTGTCCGAGGCGCTGTCGCGGTCGAATCTGTCGGCCGAGGCCGCCGGAATCACCGTCACCACCGACCATCCGAGCGGGCTGGAGGTGCTCGGGGATCAGACCCTCCTCGTGACTGCACTGTCCAACCTCATCGAGAACGCTATTGCATACTCGCCCAAAGGTTCTCCGGTGTCCGTCAGTCGGTCGGTGCGCGGCGACAATGTCGCGATCGCGGTCACCGACCGAGGTGAGGGCATCGCGAAATCGGATCAGGAGCGAGTGTTCGAGAGATTCTTCCGCGTGGACAAGGCGCGGTCACGGCAGACCGGTGGAACCGGTCTGGGGCTGGCGATCGTCAAACACGTCGCGGCCAATCACAACGGCTCCATCGAACTGTGGAGCAAACCGGGAACAGGGTCTACCTTCACGTTGCAGATACCGGCACACGTGGAGTCGGACGACGACATCGACTCTGACGACGCGGGAACCGCCGGTTCCACGCGGATCGGCAGACGAGAACAAGGCAGTAGAGAAAACGGCATGGAGGCCAAACGATGACGAGTGTGCTGATCGTGGAGGACGAGGAGTCCTTGGCGGACCCGCTGGCGTTCCTGCTCCGCAAGGAAGGCTTCGAGACCACCATCGTCAACGACGGACCGTCGGCGTTGGCGGAATTCGACCGCTCCGGAGCGGACATCGTCTTGCTCGACCTCATGCTGCCCGGCATGAGTGGCACGGACGTCTGCAAGGCGCTGCGATCGCGCTCCGGCGTTCCCGTCATCATGGTGACGGCGCGCGACAGTGAGATCGACAAGGTCGTCGGCCTGGAACTCGGTGCGGACGACTATGTGACCAAACCGTATTCGGCGCGCGAGCTGATCGCCCGCATCCGTGCGGTGCTGCGCCGCGGGGTGGAGAACGAGGCAGACCTCGCCTCCGACAACGGTGTGCTCGAGGCCGGACCGGTACGGATGGACGTCGAACGTCACGTCGTGCAGGTGGCCGGTAACCCGGTGACGTTGCCGCTCAAGGAGTTCGACCTCCTCGAGTACTTGCTCCGCAACTCCGGCCGGGTGCTGACCCGCGGACAGCTGATCGACCGCGTCTGGGGAGCCGACTACGTCGGTGACACCAAAACCCTTGACGTACACGTGAAGCGGTTGCGTTCGAAGATCGAATCGGATCCGGCCAAGCCGGAACATCTGGTCACCGTCCGCGGATTGGGCTACAAGCTCGAAGCGTGATCGAACCTCGTCGAGAAGAAATGTCGAGAAAGAATTCAGCCGCTCACACGATCGTGTGAGCGGCTGAAACTTTTCGGTTTGCGTGGAGTCAGCCCTGAGCGTTGTTCTGAGCGATCGTGGTCGCCGGGTGGACCGCTATGAGGCCGAGGCCGGCGCGACGCCTGCAGAGGCGAGCCAGCTCGTCGTACGCGCGCTTTCCGAGAAGCTCCGTCAGTTCCGGCCCGTACGACTGCCAGACTTGCCGCTCCCCGACATGAGCGTCGGGGGAGCCGGAGCAGTACCAGGCGAGGTCGTCGCCGCCCTCACCCCAGCCGCGGCGGTCGTACTCGGTGATCGTGGTCTTGAGGATCTGCACGCCGTCCGGCCGGTCGACCCAGTCCTGAGTGCGGCGGATGGGTAGCTGCCAGCACACGTCGGGCTTGACCTCGAGTGGCTCGATGCCCTTCTTGAGCGCCATGGAATGCAGTGCGCAGCCCTCGCCGCCGGCAAAACCCGGCCGGTTGAGGAAGATGCACGCTCCTTTGTAGCGGCGGGTGCGCAGCGCGGGCTCGTCCTCGAGGTCGTCTTCTTCGACGTAGCCCTTCTTGCCGAGGCCCTTTTCCATGTACTGCCAGTCTTCGGCTGTGAGCATTTTCACTGACGCATCGAGCTTGTCCTGATCCTCCTGATCGGAGAGGAAAGCGCCGTGCGAGCAGCAGCCGTCGTCCGGGCGGTCGCCGATGATGCCCTGACACGCCGGCGTGCCGAACACGCAGGTCCAATGCGAGAGCAACCACGTCATATCAGCGGAAATGAGGTGCTCGGAGTTCTCCGGATCGACAAATTCGACCCATTCGCGCGGGAAATCGAGATCGACCTCGGGGCTCGGAGTCATCTTGTGGGACCGGTCTGGGTTACCTGCTGTCACAAGGGCCGACGGTAGACCCAGTAACGTGGCGATGTGCGACTAGGGGTACTCGACGTCGGAAGCAATACCGTCCATCTATTGGTTGTGGACGCCCATCGGGGCGGCCACCCAACACCCATGAGCTCGACCAAGTCCACGTTGAGGCTGGCAGAGAACACCGACGACCGCGGCGATATCACCACGTCAGGAGCCGATCGGTTGGTCTCGACGGTCTCCGAATTCGCCGGTATCGCCAAGACGTCCGGCTGCGAGGAAATGATGGCTTTTGCCACTTCCGCCGTCCGTGACGCCAACAATTCCGAAGCCGTGCTCGCCCGCGTTCGCGCGGAGACCGGAGTCAATCTCGAGGTTCTCTCCGGGGTCGACGAAGCCCGCTTGACCTTTCTGGCCGTGCGCCGCTGGTACGGCTGGAGCGCCGGACGCATCCTGAACCTGGACATCGGCGGCGGCTCGCTCGAACTCACAGCAGGTGGTGACGAGGATCCGGACGTCGCCTTCTCACTGCAACTCGGTGCCGGACGGTTGACGCGCGACTGGCTACAGGCCGATCCGCCGGGCAAGCGCCGGGTCGCTGTATTGCGCGACTGGCTGGACGCGGAGTTGGTCGGACCAGCCAAGGAACTGCGCGCCGCCGGCGACTGGGACCGCACGGTCGGGACTTCGAAGACCTTCCGATCGTTGGCTCGGCTCACCGGCGCGGCCCCTTCTGCCGCAGGCCCCCGGGCAAAACGGACCCTGACTTCTAGCGGACTCAGGCAACTCATAGCCTTCATATCCAGGATGACGGCGGCGGACCGTGCAGAATTGGAAGGAGTGAGCTCGGATCGGTCACAGCAGATTGTGGCCGGCGCGCTCATCGCAGAGGCAACCATGCGGGCGCTCGGAGTGGACGAACTGGAAATTTGTCCCTGGGCACTGCGTGAGGGTCTGATTCTGCGAAAGCTCGACACAGAAATGGGCGGTGAATTGGTGGTGAGTGCTTGATGACCGAGGACAGTCAGCAGATTTCCGTAGCGGAACTGCTCAAGCGGAACGGTCAGAGCGTCGAATCCCGAGGTGGACGACGCCGGCGCGGCGTAGCCGGTGGCATCTCCGTCGCCGAACTGACGGGTGAGATCCCGATCGTTCGCCAGTCGGGATCGCGCGCGGCAGCCGAGCCCGAGTCCGACGAACCAGCAGCCCAGCCCGAAGCCGCTGCGCCGGAAAACTCTGCACCTTCAGCGCCGGCCGAGGCTGTCGCGGAAACCGCCAAGTCAGCCGAACCGGCACCGAAGGTTCCCGCCGACCGCACTGCCGCCTTCGCCGTCTCGTTCGACGACGACGATGACGACGACGAACCGCAGGCACCCAAGGCCGAGTCGAAGCCGGTTGCCGCGCCGCCGACCACTCCGAAGCCGACTTCCACACCTTCGCCAGGACAGACCTCGAAGTCCTCGCCAGGACAGTGGGTGAGCCGGGCACCGCTCAACTCCTCGTCGCCGACGCAGGTAACGCAGGAACCGGCACTGCTGTCGGGTCAGACTCTGGCAGGCGACCTGATGCGTCAGGAACGTGCCGCAACTCAGTCACCGTCGTTGCGTCCGCCGATCCTGCCGCCGCGTGTCCCCACTCCCGTCGCCAAGACACCTGCTCCGGCCGCTCCGGACGACAGCACCGAACTGATCGACAAGATCGCAGACGCGGATGCCGGCGAGGCCGAATCGACCGCCGTGGTCGATCTGGTCAAGGCGCCGGCAGTCATCGACAGTGCAAAAAAGTCCGCTGCCGTCGCTGAGCCCGAGACTGATGTCGAAGCCGAACCGGCCGCGGAAGAGGCCGGCGAACGTAACTCGATCCGTGAATGGGCAGTGCTTGCCGGTCAGGTGGTTGTTGCACTGATCGTCGGCGGCGCGATGTTCAAGGGCTTCGAAAAGCTGTGGGACATGCTGCCGTGGGTGGCGTTGGTGCTCGCGCTGATCGTGATCGTCGGCTTGGTGGCCGTCGTGCGGGTTCTGCGCAAGACGGACGACATCACGAGTTTTGTGATCGCGGTGGTCGTCGGCATGATCGTGACGCTCGGTCCATTGGCGTTCTTGTTGACTTCGGGTTGATCGGACGATGATCGGGGGATCGCAGCGCATGATTCGTCGGCCGATAGCCGTCGGCTTGTCGACGGCTTCGGTGTATCCGGAGAACACGGAAGCAGCATTTCGTTACGCCGCCGATCTCGGATACGACGGTGTCGAACTGATGGTGTGGGCCGAATCCGTCAGCCAGGATGTCGGTGCTGTTGCTGCCCTCGTTCGCAAATATGCGATCCCGGTGCAGGCTGTGCATGCGCCGTGTCTGCTGATTTCGCAGCGCGTGTGGGGATCCGATCCGGTCGAGAAACTCGAGCGTTCGGTTCGCACCGCCGAAACCTTGGGTGCGACGACGGTGGTCGTCCACCCACCGTTCCGGTGGCAGCGCAAGTACGCCGAAGGCTTCGCCGAACAGGTTGTCGACCTCGAATCGAAGAGCAGCGTCGTCGTGGCGGTGGAGAACATGTTCCCCATGCGCGCGGACAGCTTCTTCGGCGGTAAAGACAAGTCTGCGGAGCGTCTACGCAAACGTGGCGGTCCGGGCGCGGCGCTGTCGGCATTCAGCCCGTCGTACGACCCGACCGATTCCGATCACGCTCACTACACACTCGACCTGTCGCACACCGCGACGGCGGGAATGGATGCCTTGGAGTTGGCCTCCCGGATGGGTAGGGGACTCGAGCATCTGCACCTGGCCGACGGTCGCGGGGCGTCGATGGACGAGCACTTGATCCCCGGGCATGGTTCACAGCCGTGCGCGGAGTTGTGTCAGCAGTTGGCCGCGAGCGAATTCAGCGGCCAGGCCGTCATCGAGATCAACACTCAGAACGCGCGTACCAGGCGGGAGCGGTCGTCGATGCTGGCGCAGGCGCTCGCGTTTGCACGCGAGCACCTGGCACGTTCAGCGGTGGCCGGCAAGTAGCGCAGCTTCGAACTGCGCGCGTACCTTCTCGACGTGCGCGTCGAGGTCCTTGGTCTCCCAGCCTTCGGTCGAGATGGGATCGAGCACCGAGACGTAGACCGGGCCCGGATGGGCGACAAGCGAATTGCGCCACATCCTTTCGCCCGCGTTGTGAATCACCACGGGCACGATCGGCACACCGGCCTGGATCGCCAAGTGGAATCCACCCTTCTTGAACGGGCCCAGGCGTGGCGTCGGAGAACGGGTGCCCTCCGGAGCGATGACTATCGAGACGCCGTTCTTCAGCTTGTCGACCGCCGGCTGCAATGCGGCCTTCGCCTTGGTGGTGTCCGTGCGGTCGATGTAGGCGACGTCGAGCAGTGCGCCGACGGGCATGAACCGCGGATCGCTTGCCGCTTCCTTCTTCGCGACACCGGTCACGTCTCGCTTGATGACGGTGCCGAGGACCAACATGTCCAGGGAACTCTGATGATTGAACATGAATACCGCCGGGCGGTGGTCCCACACGTTGTGCTCGCCGTCGATCTCGACGTCGATGCCGAGTAGTGAGAGCGAGATGTCGGGGCCGTAGGTACCAACGAGGTTCGCGCCCAGTTGACGGTTGCCGGTGACGATGCCCGCCGACGCGCCGATGGCGGCGGTGGCCGCCAGCGCGCCCATGGCCGTTGCCGTTCGGATCGTGGAGATCGGCGTTGCGCCTCGTTGCGGTTTACGCAGGTTGACCGAGGGCCAGTGATTGCGCAACGCGATCTTGGCCAGACCACGGTCGGGATTCAACGCTACAGGCCGCCCGACGGCCTCGAGCATGAAAACATCTTCGACGCCGTTGGAGTACGCAAACGCGTTCTTCAAGTCGGCGCCCATCGTCTCGGCATATCCCGCAAGAGCATTGGCTTTGGCCGGACCCCACAAAGCGGGTGAGGACAGTTCGCCGGTCAGCATTCCGTCGACGACTTCGGGTTCGGTGCACAGCACGTCTTCGATGTCGAGATCTTCGGCGACGTACTTGGCCTGGAACGGAGTCGCCGACGTGGCCATCACGATGGTGTGGCCGGCGCGCCGGTGCGCTGCCAGAAGCCCGCGTGCTTCCGGGTAGATCATCGCGGCGATCTCCTGCTTGAACAACCGTCGGCCCCAGTCGTTCAGTTCCTCGACGGTCCGGCCGCCCAGGGCGCGAACGCCGATGTCCATCAGTGCTCCGACGTCAGCACCGCGGAATTGGGTGTCAATCGCGGCACCGGTGGTGCGCAAGAGTTCGCCGACGCTGATATCCAAGCGTCGCAGGCGGTCTCGGTACACAACGCTGGCCGAGTACCCGCTGATCAAGGTGCCGTCGAGGTCGAAGGCGGCGATCGTTCCGGGCCCGGGTGGGGCGGCTTCGATGGCGGAGTGCAGACGCTCGAGTCCGGTCACAGTCCTACTTCCTCGTTCGCGGCGGGCGCTCGGTTTGCTTCTGGAATGGTCACTACCGCAGCGGCGTCCGGTACCGGCATCGCCACCTGATCGAGTCGCGCATGCGCGAGCGCGCGAAGGTGACGCAGGCGCTCGACCTGAACCTTGATCTCGGCAGCGAATGCCAGGCGCCGGGCCCGGACTCCGTCGTCGTCGACTTCGATCAAGTTACGGTTGCGCGCCAAATTCAGTGCGGTGGCGAACAATTCGCCGGAGACGGATTCGTTGCTGGCGATCTGCTGCCGCAGTCGACGCTGATGTGCGACGTCGATACAGTTGCTGATGAACGACTTCTCGTCGAACGACGTCGAAATCGGCGCGAGCACAAGCTGATCGGCGACAACCTGGTACGCCTCGAGGAACGGTTGGAGCACGCGGTGCGCGAGGTACGGGCGAACCGTCTCGATCATGTGCTCGGTTCGTTTGTCGTCGGCCATGACGGTTTCCCACTCGGGGTCGATCAGCGTCAGCTCGGTCCGCATCTCCTGCTCGAATGTGTCCCGGTCACTGAAGAAGAACTCGAATTTCAACAAATCTCGGATGCGCTTGGCCTCTGCCCACCCGTCCCCGATGGGGTCCTCGAACCGCTCTTCGACGGCTGCCTGAAGTACGAGTTCGGTGATGGCACGCACGACAAGAAAGTGAATCGTGTTGTTGCGGTAGAAGGCAGCGACAAGATGCTGGTCCTTGCCGAGGTAGAAGACCTGCTCGCCGCCGCGATCGAAGCGCTCGAGCACACCGGAATCGACGTGTGTCTGCAACGCCTTCTCGATGACACGCGGATCGGACAGTTCGACGTCGCCGGCGATCGGAAGGTTGCGCGCGGTGATGTACCCGAACAGCGGCGTGAGGATCGCCGTGAGTTCGCGAACGGTCAACGCCCGGTCTTCGATTCCGAGGAACGCCAACATCGCCAGCGAAGACACGGTCACCGGCGTGACCTCGTTGATTCGGTGACACACCTCGATTCCGGCCTTTTGAATGGCGAGGCGCTGGTCGGTTTCCTGGCTGAGTGCGTCCGCGAGTGAGAGCGGCCTGCCGATGGTCACGTGCGCGACGCCGTTGCGCTTGCCCTGTGCACGTACGTAACCCACCATCCAGCGTAGGCCTTCCGGTGTCTTCTCGGCGCCGAGCGCCTCGGCCGCCATGGCCCCGACTTCGTAGAGTTGGTCGTAGCTCAGCGCGACCGGGACGAGGTACACGTCGGATGCGCCGCTGACCTGAAAAGCCTTGGTCAGGTAGGTCAGGAGACCGAAGCGCGGCGGGCGCAGTTTCCCGGTGCGCCCGCGTCCACCCTCGATGTACCACTCCAGATTGAAGCGCTTGGTCAGCAGGTAGCGCATGTACTCGTGCATCGACCACTTGTAGACCTCGTCGTTGCCGATGCTTCGACGAATGAAGACGGTGCCGCTGCGCTTGAGGATCGAGCCCATGGGCCAGAAACTGATGTTGAGGCCGCCCATGACGTGATTGAGCGGCAAGCCGTTCGCGATCAACGCCGGACGCAGGACGAGGGGATCGAGGTACGAACGGTGACTGGGGAGGAAGACCAGTGAGTGTTCCTTGTTCAGCTCACGGAGTTCCTCGAAGCGGCTCGTGTCCACGTCCAGCTTGTAGGCGCGAGCGAAGTAGCGGCCCAGGCGATCCCACACCGCGATGGCTTGGCGACTCTGGGTGGCAACCATTTCTTCGAGAGCTTCACGTGCGCGGCGATCGACCTCGGCGACGGCGATGTTCAGCCGGTCGGCCAAAGCCATGACCTCGGTGGCGAATCGGCGGGTGTCGGTGATCTCGTCGACGACGAACCGCGACACCTTGTACTGGCCACCCAGTAGGCCCAACTCGGCGCGCTCGAGCGCCAGCGCCGCTTGACGACGGATGAACTCGGGTAGCGAACCGCCACCGCTCTTTTCGAGTCGACGCTCGAGATCGCTCAGTGGCGCGGGTTCACCTTCGATGACCTGGCACCGCGACGGGTCGGTGCGCAGGGTTCTGCGCTGCGCGCCGCGTCCGGGGTGGAGGGGGTCGCGTGGTGCCAGTGCATCGCGCACCCGCACCGCGACGTTGTGTTTGGTATGGGTGTCCGGGATCCACACAACGCGAAGCGGCGCGAGCATCGGGTCGTCGGTCCGCGCCGCCAGTTCGGCCAGGGTCTTGTCGGTGATGTTGACGGTGACCGGCCTCGTTTCGGATGCGGTTGCCTTGTCGGCAAGCCACTTTCGCAGCACGCCGGCTTCGGCCTCTGTCATGGTTTCGGTGAGGTACACGCGCGGGTTGGTCGTGTTTTCACTCATGACTCAAGCACCTTCCGTTGGAACTCCGAGAGCCACGATCTCGTCCAGGCTCTCCTGCAGGCACTGCATCAGCAAGGCTGGTTTCGTGATCGCAGCGGTGTCGAGATTGATTCCGATACAGCACACCCCGACATGGGAGACCAGCGTTGCCATCGCCGCGCAACCGGGAGCCGGGCCGAACGGGAACATCCGCTCGATCTTCGCTCCGGCGAGATACACCGGCACCGGTACGCCGGCGACATTGCTCGCCTGCAGATCCAGTCCAGTCGACTGGGACAGATACCAGTTCGCGAGCAGATAATTTGGCAGGCGGGCGAGGATCGGGGCAGCGACGTCGAGAGCGTCCAACGCCGGTTCCTCACGCAGACCCAGGACGATTTCTCGTACCTGCCTGATGCGTTTGGCCGGATCGGTCTCGGCGACTGGGCCGTTGAAGCGAACTGCTGCAAACCGGTTGCCGCCGTTGGCATCCGCGCCGGTACGCATACTGATCGGCATACCCATCGGAATGCTGTCGACGGATTGTCCGAAGGCTTCGTGGTAGCGACGGAAGCCGCCGAGCAAGGCAGCGACGTACGCGTCGTTGAGTGAACCGCCGGCAGCTTTCGCCCCGGCCTTGAGTTCGGGGACACCCACTTCGAGAGTTCCGAACCATCGTCCGAGACCACGATCGTGGAGCAGTGGGGAACCGGAACGAGCCGGGGGAGTGACGATCTTGCGGAGTGAATTGGCGTAACCGAGGACCTCGGAAGCCGTCGTGATCGGACTCGAGATCGCCGTGGTCGCAACATTGGTGGCGCCGCGGACCAGTTTGGCGATCCGCGAGGGCGTCCGCCGGATCTCGCTGACGACCTCCTCGCCGAAGGCGCCTACCGAAGACAGGTGCTCAGGGGCGGGCGGCGTGCGGTCGGGTTTGTTCGGGGTGGGATCCGGGCGCCTGCTGTGTAGGAGCGTCATCATCTGGATGCCTCCCATGCCGTCGGTGATGGAGTGGTGAGTCTTGACCACGAACACGGCGCGACCGTCGTCGAGACCTTCGATGAGCAGTGCGCTCCACGGCGGCCGAGCCTTGTCGAAGGGTTCGGTGGCCAGGTGGCGACACATGCGCAGCGCGTGATCGAAATCCGCGGGTGCAGGCAAGCGAACCCGTCGTAGGTGATAGCCGATGTCGAACTCCGGATCGACGGACCACACCGGATTGCCCAACTGCATCGCCGGTTCCACCGCTCGCATACGAATGCGCGGAACCACGTGCGATGCCCACTCGACTGCGTCGAGCAGACGGTCCCAGTCCGGGGCGCGATCGAGAACCTCTACCGCAACGATCGGTGAGCGCAGTTGCGGCTGCGCTTCTTCCATCCGCCACATTCCAGTCTCGAAGTCGGACATCGTGCGGTTCGCCCCCCAGGCGACCGCGGAAAGGTCGACGTCGACCGCGCTAGGAGGAACAAATGGATTGCTGTTGGCCATACGTCAAGAACTCCCTCGGTCTGCGGATCCACCCCGCGCATCTCTGCTTCTAAGTGTGGACCCGCGACCGTGGGCGCGTCCCGGTTTCGGTGTCAGCCGGGAGGTGTGACGTTCGTCAGTTAAGGGCTAATCGGACATGCCGGGAAGATCAGTGATCAAGAAGTGACGCCGACGGCTTTCAGGGCTATCTCGCGGTAGAGGACACTGACTTCGCGTGGAGTCTGCGGTCCGTCGAGTCGATACCAGAGGACGACGGACTGACACATGCCCAGCAGTGCGCGGCCCGTTCCGGTGATGTCGGGGACCGTGAACTCACCGCTCTCGACGCCTGCCGTCAGTACGTCGACGAGTAGGTTCTCGAGCTTCTTTCGCTTGGCCGCGTAGCTCTTTCGTTCCGCGTCCTCGAGGTATCGGAGTTCGGAATCGAGGAAAGCTATGTCGGAGCGACTGGTCATGTGCAGGACGCACGCCTCGATGAGATTGCCGAACTGTGTCGTCGGTGACGGGCCGGCAGCGTCGACAGCAGCGCTCGCGCGCGCGGTGACGTTCTCGATTCCCGGTTCCATCAGTGCGACGAGGATGCCTTGTTTGTTGCCGTGGTGGTAATACAGTGTCGGCACGGTGACGCCGGCGCGTTTGGCAATGTCGCGAACCGATGCTCCGTGGTAGCCGAGTTCATGGAACACCTCGAGTGCGGCGGTGAGCAGGGGAGTCAGCGCCAGTGGTTCGACGATGCGCCACTGTTCGTCGGGCTGAGCCTCCGACTGCAAATCCGTCATTCCGCCTGTTCGCTCCGTTCGGAAGTTTCTGGTGGTGTGCGCAAAGAAGGTTCAACCCTAGCGCAAGGCGTGTCCTCCTTACCGATGCTCGGCCACCATTGGATAGCATCACTATCCAGTGATGGGCCGAGCGAGTTGGAGGGACGGAGGAGCGGTGAAGGTTTCCGAACTGGCCGCGCAGTCCGGCGTCGCACTGGCCACGATCAAGTACTACCTCCGTGAAGGTCTGCTGATGCCTGGTGAGCCGACCAGCGCAACGGGAGCGAGGTACGGCGAACAGCACGTCCAACGACTCGCGTTGATCAGGGCCCTGGCCGGGGCGGGACTCGCGATTCCACGGATTCGCGCGGTGCTCGAATTGGTGGTCAGTGACGAGCGATCCGAATTCGAGACTTTCGGCCGCGCGATCGCACAACTACCGCCCTACATCGAACCTGAACCGGATCCAGAGTTCCCCAGAGCTCGCAAGGTTCTGGAGTTTCTCGGTCAGGTCTTCGAGCCGAGGTACGTGGCGGTTGCGCACCTCGAGCGGGCACTGATCGGCCTCGAGGATGCCGGACTGAGCCTCTCGGACGAGCGATTGCGCGCCTACGGCGAGCACATCCGAGGGATCGCCGAAGTGGAAATCGAGCTGATGCCTACCAGTTCGACCGAGGACGGCATTCGCTATGCGGTCCTCGGAACCGCCATGTACGAACCCGTCCTGACAGCTTTGCGACGCTTGGCGCACCAAGACTTGGCCGCACGACATTTCCCGCAACACCGAGAAAGCACTGAACAGGAAAATCGATGAGCACCAGCCCCTTTCAAGATCTCAATCGCCTCACCTCGCTCGGCAACGGGCGATACACCGCAACGATCGATTCGATCTGGACCATCGGACCGAAAGTGCACGGCGGCTCCATGATGGCTGTGTGCGCCGCTGCCGCGCGTCAATGTCTGCGAGACGGCGCGGGCGAGAACGACTCGCTTCTGAAGATGCAGCCACTCGCGGTGAGCGCCAACTATCTCTCCGCCCCCGATCCGGGTGAAGTCGAACTGGAGGTGATCGTCCGCAAGCAGGGACGGCAGGTCGCGTTGTTCGACGTCGAGTTGAGCCAGGCCGGCCGCAGCGCTGTTCGCGCGGCGGTCACGCTCGGATTCCCCGATGACGGCGACCCCACCTTCGTCACGGCCTCGTCGATCGACGACATGTCACCGGAACCGCCGGAGAGTGCGGTGGCCGTCATCGGCGATCATCCGATGGCTCAGGTCGTGCACGTCGGGCAGGGTTGCGACATGCGAATCGACACCACCTCGGCGCACTTCCTCACCGGGAGCCAAGGCGAGGCCGAGGTCAGGATGTGGGTCCGCCCCCGGCCCGAGGACGAGAACGATCTCGACACCGCTGTGCTGTTCGCCATCATGGCAGGTGACATCAGCGCGCCGGTGACGATGAACCGCGGCTTGTTCGGGTGGGCGCCGACAGTGCAGTTGACGACGTACCTGCGCCGACTGCCGACACCGGGATGGCTTCGTGTGCGAGCAAGTTCGGATGTTCTGGGCAGCACGTGGTTCGAAGAGGACCACGCAGTTCTCGATTCGGCGGGAGCGGTTGTCGTACAGAGCCGTCAGCTGGCGATGATGCCCCGCTAGGGTCGATCGCTGCGGTCGTGGCAGGCTGTTCGCCATGACAAGAATTGCGATTATCGGTGGCGGCAAGATCGGCGAGGCGCTGATCTCCGGGCTGTTGCAGGCCGGCCACGCCATCAAGGATCTGGTTGTCGCCGAGCAGTATCAGCTTCGCGCAGACGAATTGATTGCCGAATACTCCATCCGCGTCAGCACGGTCGCCGATGCTGCCGAGGGTGCAGACGTCATCGTCATCGCGGTCAAGCCCAGCGACGTCGAATCAGCGCTCACCGCGTTGACGAAGGTCGACCTGGACGGTGACCTCGAGCAGTTGATCGTTTCCCTTGCGGCGGGAATCCCCACCGGGTTCTTCGAAACGCGTCTGCCGGCAGGGTTCCCGGTCGTCCGCGTCATGCCGAACACCCCCATGTTGGTGGGGGAGGGCGTGAGCGTTCTGTCACCCGGACGCCACGTCAAGGCCGAGCATCTCGAGCTTGTACGCGGCATCCTCGGCAGCGTCGGCAAGGTAGTCACAGTTCCCGAATCGCAGATCGACGCGGTCACGGCTGTCTCGGGTTCCGGGCCGGCCTACTTCTTCTTGGTTGCCGAAGCGATGATCGACGCGGGAGTCGGTCTCGGCCTGACGCGCCCGGTCGCTACCGAATTGGTGGTGCAGACGATGGTCGGTTCGGCAGCGATGCTCGATCGCACCGGCGACAGCGCAACGGATCTTCGCGCCGCGGTGACGTCACCGGGCGGAACGACGGCTGCAGCACTGCGTCAGCTCGAAGCGGGCGGCCTGCGGACGGCGTTCTTCGATGCCTTGGATGCCGCCAAGTCGCGCTCGGCCGCGATGGGTGCAGCTGCGGAATAGTCGTCCGTTTAGCCACACCCGTCGCTTTAACCCCACCAGTACAGCTAAGCTCGACTTAGTACGTACGTGTCTGTTCCGCCGGAGGGGAAGCCGGCGGCGCGAGTCGTGCTGGAGGTATGTGGATTAATGGTGTCTGCAAACAAGCCGTCCATGGGTTCGTCCCACGACGGAAAGCCGGCAGTGGCCGGCACGCAATTCCTCACTGTTGCTGAGGTAGCAACTTTGATGAGGGTGTCGAAAATGACTGTGTACCGGTTGGTACACAGTGGCGAATTGCCCGCTGTACGAGTGGGCCGTTCGTTCCGTGTACATGCGAAGGCAGTGCACGATTACCTCGAAACCTCGTACTTCGATGCCGGCTGACCAGCCGGTTCGAAGCGGATGACCTCGGCGTGAGCCGAGTCGCGGGCACAGCGGTTGCTGTGCCGGAGGCTCGGTTTATGCCGAGTGAGTCCACACCGGTACGATGAGTCACTGTCGTACCAGCAAGCTGGTGTCGTAAGGCGCTGAGCTAGTTAAAACGAGGGCCAGGCGCCAATTGCTTGGCGCAGGCGTACGTGACCGGCGTGCGCAGGAACGCTAGAGAAGAACGTGAGGGACACCCGCTATGGGTTCAGTGATCAAGAAGCGTCGCAAGCGCATGTCGAAGAAGAAGCACCGCAAGCTGCTTCGTCGTACCCGAGTACAGCGCAGGAAACTCGGTAAATAAGCAATACGTGTTGATGCCCGCCGCCCCTTCAGGGGTGGCGGGCATCGATGTATTTCAAGGGAGGGGCGACGTATCTCCGGGGAGAGATGTGTCGGCCGTCTCATTGTCTGGGCGGTTTGTCTTGAATGACCGAAATCTGGGTAGTCAGCGCGGGACCCCCTCTGCCCGTAAAGTGGGGGAAAATCGCGGGAGGGACGCTTCGGCAGAGCGCGTTTCTACTGGATATGGGGGTACTTGGTGGTTGAAGGTGACAACACTTCAGGGGGCGCGGCGCCTCGCGTCGTACTGGTGACCGGGGCGAGCAGATTCCTCGGCGGCTACCTCGTTACCAGGCTTGCGCAGAATCCGTCGATCGAGCGTGTCATCGCAGTCGACGCGGTCAGTCCGAGCAAGGACATGATGCGCAGAATGGGCCGCGCGGAATTCGTGCGAGCAGACATCCGCAATCCGCTGATCGGCAAAGTGATCCGAAACGCCGAGGTCGACACCGTCGTGCATGCGTCGACGCTTCAGAAAGCCCCCAAAGCCGGCAGTCGCGCCGCGATGAAGGACATGAACGTCATCGGCGCCATGCAACTGTTCGCGGTCTGCCAGAAAGCTCCGACGGTTCGCAAGGTGGTCCTGCGCTCGGCCTCGGTCGTCTACGGGTGCAGTGCCAAGGACCCCGCTCAGTTCACCGAAGAAATGAGTGCGCGCCGCCGGCCGCCGGGCGGATATGCCCGCGACAGTCTCGAGATCGAGGGATACCTCCGCGGGATGGGGCGTCGGCGTCCCGACATCTCGGTCGGGATTCTGCGGTTGGCGCCGCTGATCGGACCTCAACTGACGGCAACTGTCGGGCATTACGTCACCGCCCCGCTCGTGCCGACCATCGTCGGGCGCAACGCGCGTCTGCAATTGCTCCACGTCGAGGATGCCCTTGCAGCGTTGGAGAAGGCGACCATCGGACACGCCTCGGGTACGTACAACATCGCCGGCGACGGAGTGGTGATGATGTCGCAGGCGATCCGCCGGGCAGGCAGGGTCGAAGTTCCGATGCCGCTCGCTCTGTTCCGCAGTGTCGGGAGCGCGCTGGTGGGATCGTCCATGAGGCTGTACACCGACGAGCAACTCGAGTACTTCCGGTTCGGCTGCGGACTCGACACCACTCGCATGCGCAGCGAATTGGGGTTCGAGCCGCGATGGACCACCATGCAGGCACTCGACGATTTCATGCGTGCGATGCAGACCCGCCGGATCATCAAGTCCGAGTGGATCGATCGGGCCGAGAATGCGTTGACCACGATCCTCGGCGGTGACGCCGCCGCGGCGAGCGCAAGTGCAGACGTGATGCACATGCCGTTGTCGTGGCAAAGTGCGGTGAAGGGGTGACTGACGTGGCGAAGGTAATTCCCCTGAGGCCGAGCGCAACTCACACCGGAAAGTCGGCAACCTCACGCTCGCGTGAGTCCGTCACGGGCACGGAGCGTGACATCCGTGAACAAAGTGAGCGTCGGCATCCGTCCGGAGCGTCCTCGGCGGCCGACCACGGCGGTGAGAGCACATTCGTCGATGCGGCCAGGTCCGCGATCGTCGACCAGATCGGCTCGGCGGCAGAATTTTTCCGACGTCGGGTGTCCGGTGACTACGAGGTCGACGAGTTCGGATTCGATCCGCATTTCGCGGACAACGTCGTCATGCCGATGTTGCGGCCGTTGTTCGAGAAGTGGTTCCGCGTCGAGGTCAGTGGGATCGAGAACATTCCCCTCACCGGGGGAGCACTGGTGGTTGCCAATCACGCCGGCGTGATTCCGCTCGACGGTCTGATGACGTCGGTCGCAGTGCACGATCATCATCCGGCGCATCGCCCGTTGCGAATGTTGGCTGCGGACATGGCTTTCGAGATGCCGGTGGTGGGCGGTCTGGCGCGCAAGGCCGGTCACACGTTGGCGTGCAACCCCGACGCCGAGCGTCTGCTCAACGACGGTGAAGTCGCGGCGGTGTTCCCGGAGGGATTCAAGGGGATCGGGAAGCCGTTCAGTGAGCGGTACAAGTTGCAGCGGTTCGGGCGCGGTGGCTTCGTGTCGGCCGCAATGCGTACCGGTGTTCCGATCATTCCGTGCTCGATCGTGGGTTCGGAGGAGATTTATCCGAAAATCGGTGATCTGACCACACTCGCGCGTGTTCTCGGGTTGCCGTATTTTCCGGTGACACCACTGTTTCCGCACTTTGGGCCGCTCGGCCTGGTTCCGTTGCCGTCGAAGTGGTACATCGAGTTCGGAAAGCCCATCGTCACCGACACTTTCGAGAGCGGTGCCGCCGACGATCCGATGGTCCTGTTCGAGGTCACGGACCACGTTCGAGAGACGATTCAGCAGACGCTGTATCGGCTGTTGGCCAAGCGTCGCAACGTCTTTCTCGGCTGAGTTCGGTGCGGGTCGGCCGGCGATGCCGACCCAAACCCCACACGCCATCTGGTGTTTTCGCCAGGGGACAATAGGCCCGGGCGCCCCCCCCCACCCGGGGAGTAT
>NZ_JBHTSW010000022.1:0-92567 GCF_042794945.1 Rhodococcus sp. NPDC056506
ATGCTTCCCCGCCCCTCGGACGTTTTGTTGCGCTACATGTCAGGCGTTTGGACGCTTGCCATGGTTAGCGGCGTTACCCTTACGGCTGCGCTTCTTACGACCACGCTTACCCATGATTGGTCTCCCTTCTGTTTCTTTCGCGTCATTGTTTCACGCCGATGCCGGTGTGGTTCCATTGGCAGGTCGATCGAGTAATCCGTCGACGTATTTTCGTGGTCAGAGTGCAGTTCCGACAGAAGTGAGGTTCACGATGGCAGAAGACGTGCGCGCCGAGATGGTTTCGACGGTCTACCAGGTCGTCGTGAGCGAGGGAGACGTCGTTGCGGACGGCGACACCCTGGTCATCCTCGAATCGATGAAGATGGAAATTCCCGTCCTGGCCGAGGTTCCGGGAACGGTGACGACGGTGGGCGTCAAGGTCGGCGACGTGATTCAGCAAGGCGATCTGATCGCCGTGATCTCCTAAGTAAGCCGATGTCCACTCTCAGTGACCTCCTCGCCGAACACACCGATCTGCCGGGTGCGGCGGTCGACCATCTCCAGCGCGTCGTGGGGGAGTGGCAACTGCTCGCCGACCTCTCTTTTGCAGACGTTCTCCTGTGGGTGGGCACCGAATCGGAGAAGAACCGATCCGAAGGGACGGTCATCTGCGTAGCGCACTGCCGGCCGACCACGGCATCGACGGCTTTCCCGGAGGACGCGGTCGGAACGGTCGTTTCCGAGTCCGAGCATCCTCAGGTCCTTCGCGCTCTTGTCGAGGGGCGCGTCGTGCGTGGGGAAGACGAGACGTGGCGTAAAGGAATGCCGCCGCGTAAGGAAGCGGTTCCGGTGCGTCTGGACGGGCGAGTCATCGCGGTTCTGAGCCGCGACACCAACCTCTCACACCAGAGAGCGCAGAGTCCGCTCGAGCTCGCGTATCTCGATTGCGCTGAAGACCTGTGTCAGATGATCAGCGACGGAACCTTCCCGATCCGAGAATCGCGCTCCGACACGAACTCGAGCCCACGTGCTGGCGACGGTTTCATCCGTCTCGACACCGAAGGCACCGTCGTCTACGCGAGCCCGAACGCTCTCTCGGCGTATCACCGGATGGGTCTGAGTTCGGATCTGGTGGGACAAGATCTCGCGGCATTGACCCGTTCGTTGGTCACCGACCCGTTCGAGTCTCAGGAAGCTGCGGGTTACATCCGAGATACGTTGGCGGACAAGCCTGGCCGTCGGATGGAGATCGAGGCGCGTGGGGCGACCGTTCTGCTGCGCGCTCTGGTACTCAAGCCGGGTGGTCGGCACGTCGGTGCTGCGGTCGTGGTTCGCGACGTCACCGAGGTCAAGCGTCGTGATCGCGCGCTCCTGAGCAAGGACGCGACCATCCGCGAGATTCACCATCGAGTGAAGAACAACCTGCAAACCGTCGCGGCACTTCTGCGTCTACAGGCCAGACGAACCGGCAACGACGAAGCGCGACAAGCATTGACGGAATCGGTGCGACGCGTGACGTCCATCGCCCTCGTCCACGACACCCTGTCGATGTCGGTGGACGAAGAGGTGGATCTCGACGAGGTGATCGACCGGTTGGTTCCCATGCTCTCCGATGTCGCGGGAGTGGGTGTGCCGGTGACGATTCGGCGCGAGGGAAGTTTCGGAGTGTTCTCCGCCGAGCGCGCCACCCCGCTGGTCATGGTGCTGACCGAGTTGGTGCAGAACGCGATCGAGCACGCTTTCGATCCGGGACTCACCGGCACGGTCACACTCAGCGCCGAGCGTTCTGCGCGCTGGTTGGACGTGATCATCCACGACAACGGGCGCGGCCTGCCGGAGAACTTCGACCTCGAGAAGTCCGATCGCCTCGGACTTCAGATCGTGCGGACTCTGCTGGGCGCCGAACTCGGTGGCTCGCTCGGACTGCACCCGGGAAGTGGCGGCGGCACCGACGCGGTTCTGCGTGTGCCGCTCGGTAGACGTACTGCGCGTTACTGATTCGAGCAGCGCCAGTAATTCGAGCAGCGCTGTTAATTCGAGCAGCGCTGTTAATTCGAGCAGACAAAAAGCCCGGCACCATGTGGTGCCGGGCTGTCGTCTTCGACTGTGTGGAGGGGCTGTTCTCCGCCGCGAGTCGAACGTCTCGGTTCTACCTAGACGGAAGTGCGTGCACGGGTACGTGCGTTACGACGCTTGAGTGCGCGACGCTCGTCTTCGCTCATTCCGCCCCAGACGCCTGCATCCTGACCGGACTCGAGGGCCCATGACAGGCACTCGGCGGTGACGGGGCAGCGGTTGCAGACAACCTTGGCATCAGCGATCTGAGCGAGGGCCGGTCCACTGTTTCCCACGGGGAAGAACAGTTCGGGATCCTCGTCGCGACAGATTGCGTTGTGGCGCCAGTCCATCTTTTTTCGCTCCTTAATTGGGTGTGTATTCACACCATTTGGTACCAATGAGTTTGTGTGTGCGTCATCAACGTTTCCGCACTGTTACTTGTGAATGCTTTCACGAACTCGCGGTATGTCAATAGGTTTGAACGGGTTCGTGGGCCAACTCACTAATTTGTGACACACCTGACGGCCACCTGGTCGTCACCGGCATTTTACCCGATTTTGGTTATTCGGCACCAGAGTTTTCGCAGGTCAAACGTGTTGCCTGACTCACGTCGTAATCGGCGCGAACACTTCCAGTGCATCCGGGACCGAGGTGAATTCGACCTTTTCGCGAAGTCCGATGTAGTCGCCGTCCATCTGGAGTCCGATCGGTCGCGACGATTCGATGGTGATTGTCAGGACGTCGTCGGTGCGTAGGAGGACCTTCGATTTCGGCTCTGCGCCGCGCGCGAGGAGCTGCCGCACAACCCGCAGGGACGGTAGGACTTTGGTGCTCGTCATGGCGAAGATTCCGAGTCCGCTGTCGAAGGTGGTCCCCGGATTGGTGTGTACGGGACGCTCTTCCAGATATGTCCACGGGCTCGAGTTCGACACGAACGCGTAGTGGACTCCGGAGACGGGATCCTGATCGGGAAGGTGGACCGTCAGGGCTGGTTCGGCTCGCTTCGCGCGGAAGAACGCTGCGATCGCGGTTCGGACATATCGGGCGGGCGTGGCAGCGTCACCATTCTTGCGGCTGGCGTCGACGGCTTCGCACACATCGGCGTCGAGGCCCATTCCGGCATTGAACGTGAACCAACGGTTGTCGCAATGTGCGAGCCCGATTCGGCGTCTCGTCCGCTCCGAGAGTAGGTCGACGAGTTGGTTTGTGGCGTCGATCGGGTCGGCGGCAATACCGAGTGAACGCGCGAAAACGTTTGCCGAGCCCCCTGGAACGACCGCGATCGTCGGGATCGGACCGACCGGAACCGATTTCATCGACGCGGGATGCGGTGCCCCGAGCAGTCCGTTGACCACTTCGTTGACCGTTCCGTCGCCGCCGTGGACGATCACCGAGCCGAAGCCGTCTTCGTGGGCTTCGCGCGCCAGTTCGGCAGCGTGTCCACGATGTGTGGTGTGCGCCACAGTAAGTCGCACCCGGCTCTCGAGGGCGTGTGCCAACAGGTCACGACCGGCGGCGGTGGTGGAGGTGGCATTGGGATTGACGATCAGCAGTGCGCGCACGGGGCATGAGCCTATCCGGTGTCGTGTTCTAGGCTGGCCTCGTGCCGAATACCGCCAGTCCGAACGCCCTGCCCAAGACAGTCAGATGGGCAGGTGCCCTCGTGACGCTGCAAGGGCTGGTTGCCGCCGGGTTCGCGATCGTCGCGGTGATTCGCGGCGCAACCGGGCACGATCAGAGCGTCACCAACGGGTACGGCTTCGCCGCCTGGGTCGCGATTCTCGGCGGAGCGGTGTTGGCTGCCGGTATCGCTCTGCTGAACGGTCGCCGATGGGGCCGGGCAATCGCCGTCGTCGCCCAGTTGCTGCTCCTGCCGGTCGCCTGGTCGCTGCTGACCGATTCGCATCAGGTGCTGCTCGGCGTCGTTCTGGGTGTCGTCGTTCTCGGCGCCCTCGGCTGCCTGTTCTCGGCGCCGACGTCTCGGTGGATGGCAGCGGAGTACGGCGCGTACGCAGACGAGGTATCGCCGGAAGAGGGAAATCCCGGCGCTGACGAGCCCGAAGAGCCGCAGGACAAAAAAGGCTGACCGCCGACTCTGCTTCAGACCTACTCAGCTTCGGCGGCGAGAGCTCCGAGGTGGGTGCCGGTCAGGCGATACGTGGTCCACTCGGTTTTCGCGTCGGCGCCGAGTGACTCGTAGAACTTGATCGAGGGGGTGTTCCAGTTGAGCACCGACCAGGACAGCCGCGTGTAGTCGTTGTCGGTGCACTCCTTGGCAAGTGCGGCCAGAAGAGCCTTCCCGTGCCCTGATCCGCGCTGGCTGGGCTTGACGTACAGATCTTCGAGGTAGATGCCGTGCGCGCCGTCCCAGGTCGAGAAATTGCGAAACCACAGCGCCATGCCGACGACGTCGTCGGCTGAATTCACAGCTACGTGTGCGAAGGCCGTCGCGGCCGGCCCGAACAGAGCCTCGCCGATCTGTTCCGCCTTCACGGTGCACTCGTCGAGGGCCTTCTGGTAGTCCGCCAACTCGTAGATCATGTCGGTGATCGGCTGGACATCTGCGGGCGTGGCGCGTCGAATCATGGAGAGAATCTTAAGCCTCGACCAGCGGCGGCACATTGTGATGAACGAGGTGGGTGGCGCCGTGCTCGTAGCCGAGAACCGTGTATGCACCCGGGAACAACGCGAAACGCTTTCCTTCCGTCACCGGGAGCTCGAGCCAGCGGGCGATGAGTGCGCGCGAGAAGTGTCCGTGCCCGATCAAGATCACGTCCCGCTCGGGTAGTTGTGAACGCACCATCGACAGCACCATGTCGGTGCGGGCATGGATCTGATCCGACTGCTCGCCGCCGGGGCACGGGTGTGTCCAGACGGTCCAGTCGGGCACTGTTGCGCGGATCTCGGGCGTCGTGAGGCCCTCGTAGTCGCCGTAGTCCCATTCGGAGAGCGCATCCCAGGTTCGCTCCTCCGGAAGGCCGGCGAGATCACCGGTCAACTGAGCGCGCAAGCGAGGACTCGTGAGAATCATGGGATTGCGGAGGTCGAGTGTCCGCAGGCGGTTTCCGGTCGCGGTGGCCTGCATCTCGCCGAGCGGAGTCAGCGGAACCTCGGTCCGTCCCGTGTGTTTCCCGGTGCGCGCCCACTCGGTTTCACCGTGGCGCATGAGTACGACGCGAGCGTTGAGGGGGATAGCCGAGGGGGCGGACTGGGAAGCCATGTGGACCATCATTGCAGGCTGCCTCGCGTGTGTAGCTCGCCTCCTGGCGCGAAGTGCGCAAGGATCTACGTGTGACGACGGTTCTCGCAGTGGCGAATCAAAAGGGCGGCGTGGCTAAAACCACCACGGTCGCCTCCCTCGGTGCGGCTTTGTCCGCGCTCGGACAGCGAGTCCTGGTGGTGGATCTCGACCCGCAGGGCTGCCTGACGTTCTCGCTCGGACACAATCCGGATCGCCTCGAGCGTTCGGTCAACGAGGTCCTGGCGGGTGATCTCGACGCGGTTGACGCCGTGCTGCAGACGGAAGACGGCATGGACCTCCTGCCGGCGACCATCGATCTCGCGGGCGCCGAAGCGCTGCTCCTGATGCGACCCGGTCGCGAGTTCGCGCTCAAGCGGGCGCTGTCTCCGCTCCTGGGTAGTTACGACGTCATCATCATCGACTGCCCGCCGTCGTTGGGAGTGCTCACACTCAACGGATTGACTGCGGCGCAGTCGGTTCTGGTCCCGCTGCAATGCGAGACCCTCGCGCACCGCGGCGTCGGACAGCTGCTGCGCACGGTTCGTGAAGTCCAGGCCATCACCAACCCGGATCTTGTTCTGCTCGGGGCACTTCCGACTCTGTACGACGCTCGGACCACTCACAGTCGCGACGTGCTCGCCGACGTCAGCGACCGCTACTCCCTGGCCGTTCTGGCGCCGCCGATCCCACGCACCGTCAAGTTCGCGGAGGCCTCTGCTTCGGGCGCGACGGTCCTCGCGGGACGAAAGAACAAGGGCGCGGACGCCTATCGTGAACTCGCCGACAATCTTTTGAAGCATTGGGCTGGAAACGAAGTCGTGACTTTCGCGCCCGAACTGACGCTCTGAGCGCAGCGAGAAATTCTAGCGCAGCGCGAACACGGTGTCGCCGCGCTGTTCCAGAATCGTCTCGCCCGCACTGGCGAGCACGATCGGTGTCGTCGTCTCACCTCGGTCGACGGCGAGCATGCGCTGAACCGTTCCGTCCGAAGGGCTGACGGCTGCAATGCCGCCCGGAACGGGGATGAGCATCTGACCGGCGACCATGCTTCCGGGCCCGGACGTTCCGTTGACGATCCACGTCGGAGCGAGATCGTTCAGGCGCAGGTTGACGGTCTGCGAGCCGGTCCACCACGTGATCGAAGCCTTGTCGGCGTGGGTGCGGGCGCCTTCGGTCACCGTTCCCTCGATCGGATAGTCGACGATCGGATTGCCGGATCCGTCGAAAATACTTATGCGAGAAACGGTTCCGTTGGCTGCTGGGAGATAGACCGCCGTCTTCTCGCCGGCCACGGCAAGCAGGCGGGCGCCCTCCGAGTCGAGGAGAATCGCGGATCCGTACTCTTCGGGTTCCTGGGCGTCCTTGGGTGCGGGATTCATCACCGTCAACCTGTTGGAGGCTTCACCGGGGCAGCGTTCGAGTACCGAGACTCGGTTGGCGCTCGACGCAGCATCGAGCAGCGTGCATCCGGTGCGGGGTTGCTTGTTGGGGTTGACCTTCGCGTCGACCCGGCCGTACTCGAGGGTTCGGACGAGGTCCGAGCGCCACAGTTCCATTCGCTCACTGCCGCGCGAAATCAGGTAGGTGCCGTCCGCTGAAAGGCTGACCGCGGAATCGGCGTCGCTGTTGCGTTGGTCCTTGCGGGCACCGGTGTCTGCGACCAGCGACGTGACCTGCGAGCAACCACGATTGTCTTGGTAGACACCGACGACGCGATCCCACGAACCGATCGCGCCGCACAGAGCGATGTTGCGCGCGTACCGCCACACTTCTTCGCCCGTAGCCGGATCGCGGCCGATCACTTCGGAACCGTCGGCGGTGACGACGGCATTTCCGACGGTGATGGGCGCCGTCGAGGCGGCGCTGGGGGATTCCCACGTCTGCTTCAGGATGTCGGGCAACAACACCGACGTCGACAGAGGTGGGAGTGACGTGTCAGCGGTGACCGAGGTGGTTCCGTGCGCATCACTGCGCAACCACACCACGGTCACCGCTACGACTACGGCCAGCGCGAGAGCCAGCGCACCGATCAGATCCGAGCGAGTACGCCTTTCAGGAGCCAGCACATCGGCAGCTTACTCTGCGGCGCCTGCCGTCGCGGTAGCCGCGGGGCGACGACGCCGACGTCGACGCGGCTTGGCTGCTCCGTCGTCGTCCGTGTTCTCGGCACCGGTTGCGGCGGGTGCCGAAGGGGGAGCGGTGGTCGCGGTAGCGGTGGTGCCGGTCGTGGCGTCGGCCGAAGCGCCGGCGCGGGTGCGGCGACGGGTCCGGTTGCGGCGGGGAGCGGCCTTCTCTTCGGTGCCGTCCGAGTCGGTCGACTTCGGTGCGTCTGCCTTGTCCGTTGCGGCCTTCTCGGGCGCAGGCTTCGCCTTGCGGACAGTGCCCTTGGCATCGGCCGGAATCGACAGCTCTTCGTAGAGGTGCGGCGAGCTCGAGTACGTCTCGACCGGGTCGGGGATTCCGAGGCTAAGGGCCTTGTCGATGAGCTGCCAGCGAGGGATGTCGTCCCAGTCGACCAGTGTGACCGCGATGCCGGTGCGGCCTGCACGGCCGGTACGACCGATGCGGTGGACGTAGGTCTTCTCGTCCTCGGGGCACTGGTAGTTGATGACGTGGGTGACGTCGTCGATGTCGATACCGCGGGCAGCGACGTCGGTGGCGACCAGAACGTCGACCTTTCCGTTGCGGAAGCCCTTCAGCGCCTTTTCACGGGCGATCTGTCCGAGGTCACCGTGGACGGCACCGACGGAGAAGCCGCGCTCGGCAAGATCGTCGGCAACCTTCTGGGCGGTGCGCTTGGTGCGGGTGAAGATCATCGTCGCGCCGCGGCCTTCGGCCTGCAGGACGCGCGCGACCATCTCGGCCTTGTCGAGCGCGTGTGCACGGTAGATGTGCTGGCTCGTGCGGTCGTGCACCGCGGAGGATTCGGCCTCTTCGGCGCGGATGTGAGTCGGCTGCGTCAGGAAGGTGCGCGCCAGGGTGATGATCGGGCCGGGCATCGTCGCGGAGAAGAGCATCGTCTGACGCTTGTCAGGGACCATGCCCATCAGGCGTTCGATGTCGGGCAGGAAGCCGAGGTCGAGCATTTCGTCGGCCTCGTCGAGGACGAGGACGCCGACCTTGCCCAGGATCAGATGCGACTGGTTGGCGAGGTCGAGCAGGCGGCCCGGGGTACCGACGACGACGTCGACGCCCTTCTGGAGTGCCGAGATCTGCGCCTCGTACGGCCGGCCGCCGTAGATGGGCAGAACCTGGAGACCACGATCGCCGACGCGGAGGTACTTGCTGGCGTTCTCGAGGTCGCGGGCGACCTGGATGCACAGTTCGCGGGTGGGAACGATGATCAGGGCGCGGGGAGTGCCGTCGAGGACAGCCGTGCCGTTCTCGGCGGTGACGATGCGATGCAGAAGCGGGACGCCGAAACCGAAGGTCTTGCCCATTCCGGTTCGTGCCTGACCGATGAGGTCGTCACCGGCGAGAGCCAGCGGAAGGGTGAGTTCCTGGATGGCGAAGGTGCGCTCGATGCCGATCTCGTTCAGTGCGCGGACGATTTCGTCGCGGACACCGAGTTCGGTAAAGGTCGGGGGTACGTGGGTGTCGTCGAGCTGGACGGAAACGGTGTTCTCGGTTGCTTCGTCTTCGTGGTCGACAGTGATCTTGCTCAGGGGACTAGCCTTTCCTCGTGGCGGTACGCACGCACAAGGTAAGGGGCCAGGCCGTAAGTCGGCCGATGTCGATGCCCTCTTTTTCTTCGGTCATGCCTACGCCTCAGCACTGAATTCCACTCGGACGAATTCGAACCGTCCGGAGATCTCGGCGAAGCGGGCAACAACCGTCGATGCAGGTGCGCGCACATTATCGGTGGGGTCCGCGTGATCACAGTCGTGTCGGCTGATCTAAAGCAGCCGTCCCGGCTAACCATAAGAGCCGGGGGAACTGGCGAACTCCCAAGACCATTGTAGCTGCACGTTGTCCGCCCCTCGCGATGACATGTCGAAGATCACCGAATCGGACATGCGGTCCTTGGCGGTCGCGTCGGCCGTCGAAGCACTACAGTTCGTAGTCATGGGCGCACACGATCTTGATGCTTCGACGGACGCTGGAACCGGAGGCCGAGTCGCTTCCGATCACCCTGGCGTGATCGATTTGTTTGCCGTTCTCGCGTATGGCGAGATTTCGGCGTTCTACCGTTTGGCGGAAGACGCACAAATGGCACCGGACCTGCGCGGCAAGGTGGCGTTCGCCAGCATGGCCGCCGCCGAGATGGACCACTTCGAGACTCTCGAAACAGCGTTGACGGAACGTGGCCACGAGATCTTTGCCGTCATGGACCCGTTCGTTCGCGCTCTCGACAATTATCACGCGTCGACCACGCCGTCGACGTGGCTGGAATCGCTCGTGAAGGCGTATGTCGGAGACGGAATCGCTGCCGATTTCTACCGCGAGATCGGGCATTCACTCCCGGCGGATGTGGCCGAGATCGTGGAGGACGTGCTCTCTCAAACGGGCCACTCGGAGTTCGTGGTGCTCGAGGTGAAGGCTGCAGTAGAGGCCAGTACCCGCGCCAAGGACCGGTTGATGTTGTGGGGACGCCGACTCCTCGGTGAGGCGATCACACAGGCGCAGTTCGTGTTGGCGCAGCGTGAGGACCTCACGGATCTGGTGATCTCGGCCTCCGGCGATCTCAACGGAGTTGTTGCGTTGTTCGACGGTATGCAGGCCAAGCATGCCGAGCGGATGGCGATCCTCGGACTCGTCTAGGTGCCTGTTCGCTCTGGGCACAGCGTGCAGAGGAGCGTGGGCGGTCGCTGCTGCATTAGCCTTGCGTCGACAACGGATGTAATTCACGAACAGTTCGGAGGTTGACCGTGGAGGTCAAGATCGGTGTAATCGACAGCCCGCGTGAGCTCATCGTCAACAGCGAACAGACCCCTGACGAGGTCGAGACACAGGTCGCGGCTGTCCTCGGTGGCCGTGAGCCGGTTCTGGCACTCGTCGACGACAAGGGCCGCAAGTTCCTGGTGCAGGCTGCTCGTGTGGCGTACGTGGAGATCGGCCCGTCCGATATCCGCAAGGTCGGGTTCGCGCCTACCGTCTGACGCGTAGCTGTAACAGCAGAATGGGCGGGCAGTCGTTACGACTGCCCGCCCATTCTCGTTCTGGGGTTCGGTTACTTGGTTTCGGCCTGCAGCGGCACGTGGGAGAGGCCGCCCCATGCCAGTGCCACCGTGATCTCTACGGCTTCTTCCTTGGGAATGGGTCGGGCAGCTTCGAGCCAGTACCGCGCGGTGAACTGGCTGGCACCGACAAGCCCGACGGCAAGGATGCGTGCGCGATACGGATCGAGTCCGGAATCCTGGCTGACCAGGTCGAACACGGCGTCGACGCAGGCTTCGGTGGCTTGTTCGACGCGCGTCTGCACCTGGGGCTCGCCCATGATGTCGGACTCGAACACCAGGCGGAAACCCTGCGAGTCGTTGTCGACGAAGTCGAAGAACGCCTGGACTGCGGCGCGGACACGCTGTTTGTTGTCCGTCGTCGATCGCAGAGCTTGGCGCACTCCCGAGATGAGACTGTCGACGTAGCTCTGGAGAACCGCTACGTACAGTTCGAGCTTGCCTGGGAAATGTTGGTACAAGACTGGCTTGCTGACACCGGCGCATTCGGCGATCTCGTCCATACCGGCCGAGTGGTACCCGTTCGCGACGAAGACCTCGCTTGCAGCTGCGAGGAGCTGGAGGCGGCGCGCATCGCGGGGGAGGCGGGTGCTGCGACGTGTTCCGGCAGGCTTGCCGGCCGTTGTACCGCGATCGGAGTCTGTCCGATCCGCGAGTTCTGTCATGTCGCTTCCAATCTGAGCAAAAGTAAAAGTCGGTCGGCGCGCGGATCCGCGAGTCGCGTGTGCGTACCCGCCAGTATCCTCCGTCACACCGGTCGTAGCCGAATGAACGATACCGTGTGTCGCCCGGGCGAGTCGCGTGTGCCTCGGTGAGCGAGACCGGCGGTCTTTCTCGTTACACGAGGGGTCGTCATGACACGCCAGGACCAGCAGGTTTCGGTCAGCCTGGGCGAGCGACTTGCCGTGTGTGAGATTCTGGACGACGTGACTGACCCAGGGGGACCGCGCATGCGTGGACGAACTACGCAGAACCCTGATCGTGAGGAACTTCGAATGCGTAGCGGAACTGGAGCACCCCGCGACGAACGTCGGCCGGAGGTGCCGGACGATCGTGCCTACGGCGAACGCGACTATCGAGGCATTTCCTCCCATCAGCCTTTGCGTGCCCAATGGGATCCGACCAAACGAGAAGTGGGCCGAACGCCGCGCAATCCGCGGCCGGACCGGGCAGCGCGAAAGCAGAGCAAACTCGGGCGCTTCGTCTCGACGTACGGCTGGCGGGCCTACGCGATCCCGGTCCTCGTGGTGCTCACCATCCTCGTGATCGTCGATGCAGTACGTCCGGACACCACCGAGTCCGCGAGTAAGACGTCGGCCACCGCCGACCTCGCGCACAGCACCGACGGAACCGACGTCATCGGCGCACCACCGGCCGGAGACGGAACTTTTGCGTCGTCGATTCCGTCCGGTGCACTTCCCGACGGTGGTCCGTTCACCGTCGCCGGCGGTGGTACGTGGCATGTCGTACCGGGTACGACGGGCAAGGTCGGACAGGGAACCGAACGCGAGTTCACGTACACGGTCGAGATCGAGGACGGCGTCGACACCACAGGCTTCGGCGGTGACGAATCGTACGGACGCATGGTCGATCAGACACTGGCCAATCCGAAGAGTTGGACCAACGATCCCAAGGTCGCGTTCCGGCGCGTCGACGCGGGTGAGCCGGACTTCCGGATCTCCCTGACCTCGCAGATGACTATCCGCGAAGGCTGCGGCTACGAGATCGAACTCGAAGGATCCTGCTACAACCCGAGCATGGACCGAGTCCTGCTCAACGAACCGCGGTGGGTTCGAGGCGCCATTTCGTTCCAGGGTGACATCGGTTCGTATCGCCAGTATCAGATCAATCACGAGGTCGGCCATGCCATCGGTTACGCCGCTCATCAGCCGTGCGAGACCGAGGGCGGACTCGCGCCGATCATGATGCAGCAGACCTTCGGAACCGCGAACAACGACATCGCTAGGCTGGATCCCGAGGGCGTCGTTCCGATGAACGGACTCACGTGCCGCTTCAATCCGTGGCCGTACCCCCGAGCGTGACCGGATCAAGAACCCCCTGATCTCGTCTTGAACTAGGAGTGTTTCGCGGTGTCTGCAACACCCGTCGTATTGCCACCACTGGTGGAGCCGGCAGCCGAGTTGAGCCGGGAGGAAGTTGCCCGGTACAGCAGGCACCTGATCATTCCGAACGTCGGCATGACCGGTCAGAAGCGGCTCAAGAATGCACGGGTCCTCTTCATCGGCGCCGGTGGATTGGGTTCGCCTGCACTGCTCTATCTCGCCGCTGCAGGAGTGGGCACGATCGGAATCGTCGAGTTCGACGAGGTCGACATGTCGAACCTGCAGCGTCAGGTGATTCACGGACGTTCCGACGTCGGACGCCCGAAGGCGATCAGCGCGAAAGAGTCCATTCTCGAGATCAACGAACACGTCGACGTCCGGTTGCACGAGTTCCGCCTGGACAACTCCAACGCGGTCGAGTTGTTCTCCGAGTACGACCTGATCCTCGACGGCACGGACAACTTCGCGACGCGGTACCTCGTCAACGATGCCGCCGTGATCGCCGGAAAGCCGTACGTGTGGGGCTCGATCTACCGTTTCGAAGGGCAGGTCTCGGTCTTCTGGGAAGACGCCCCGGACGGTGCGGGACTGAACTATCGCGACCTCTACCCCGAGGCGCCGCCGCCGGGCATGGTCCCCTCGTGTGCCGAGGGCGGCGTTCTCGGAGTCCTGCCGGCGACCATCGGTTCGATCATGGCGACCGAGGCGGTCAAGCTCATCACCGGAATCGGTGAACCTCTTCTCGGACGCCTGATGATCTACGACGCACTTGCGATGACGTTCCGGACGATCCGCCTTCAGCGTGATCCGACCAGAGTTCCGGTCACCGCTTTGATCGACTACGACGCGTTCTGTGGTGTCGTGTCCGAAGAGGCGAGCGCTGCCGCTGCCGGATCGACGATCACGGCGCCGGAACTGAAGGCCATGATCGGCGAGGGTCGATCGATCGAATTGGTCGACGTACGAGAACCGGTCGAATGGGACATCATGCATCTGCCGGGGGCGGTGCTGATCCCGAAGGACCGCATCCTGTCCGGTGAAGCCCTGGCGACCTTGCCGCAGAACAAGCAGATAGTCCTGTACTGCAAGACCGGAATTCGTTCGGCCGAGGCACTGGCCTTTCTCAAGAACGCGGGCTTCGCCGACGCAGTTCACGTTCAGGGCGGCGCGATCGCCTGGGCGAACCAAGTGGATGCGAGTCTGCCGGTCTACTAGGCGCGCCTCGCGGGAGGCAGCGGTGCGCACCGGTAGCGTTGTGGTGTGAGCACAGGCCAACCTCCCCAGCACGTGTGCTCCACCTTTGGCCTACGTGAAGTCGACCCCATCCCGCTCGGTGCGGATTGGGACGGCGGTTGGCTGTGTGGAGACGTCGTCCTTTCAGCAGTCGCGGATCATGCCCGCGCAGCGTGGTCGGCGAAGGTGCGAGAGAACCTCGAAGTCGACGGTGTTCGACTGGCTCGGCCGGTGCGTTCGACCGACGGTCGGTACGTCGTCTCGGGCTGGCGCGCCGACACATTCATCGTCGGATCGCCGGAACCGCGTCACGACGAAGTGGTCTCGATGTCCTGCCGACTGCATGCGGCGACGGCCTCGCTCGAGCGCCCGCGCTTCCTTGCGCAACCGCCGGTGCCGCCGTGGGCCGAGGTCGACGTATTCGTCGCGGCTGATCGCGCGGCGTGGGAGACGGTTCCGCTGAGGATCGCGAAGGGCGTCGAGCAGCTCGAGACGCCTACGCCGGACGGCCGCAAGAGTCTGGAACTGATTGCCGGGCTCGCGACTTTGCGTAAGCCGGTGCAGAGTCCCGACCAGCTCGTGCACGGCGATTTGTTCGGGACAGTGCTGTTCTCGGGCAGTATGGCGCCCGGAATCACCGACATCACGCCGTATTGGCGTCCGGCAGCGTGGGCGGCCGCCGTCGCGGTGGTCGACGCGATCTCGTGGGGCGGTGCCGACGAGGCGTTGGTCGGCCGTTGGGAAGACCTACCTGAGTGGCCGCAGATGCTTCTACGTGCGGTGATGTTCCGCTTGGCCGTTCATGTTCTTCATCCTCGCTCGACGGCGGACGCGTTTCCGGGACTGGCTCGCACGTCCGACATCGTGCGCTTGCTGCTCTAGAGGGCCGCACCTGCACCGAAGTCCGAGACCAGGCCCTCGAACAATTCGCGTGCGGCGTTCGAGGCGGCCACCGTGTCCCCGTCGACGACAGCCTCGACGAGCTTCGCGTGCTGCGAGTGAAATCCCTCACCGGTCGCATCGATGTGCTGTTGAATCGTGGTTTCGATGACCGGGAGCAGGGAGTCGTAGAACTCCAGGTAGACCTCGTTGTGGCTGGCCGCGACTATCGCCCGGTGCAGGGCGACGTCCGCAGTGGTGGCGGCGTCGATGTCCTGGCCTTCCCACGACGCGGTGCGGAGCGCGAGTAAGCGCGTCAGTTCGGCGATGTCGTCTTCGGTTCGGCGTGCGGCGGCGAGAGTGGCCGCGGTGATGTCGAGCGCGCGCCTGAGTTCGAGCACATCCCGCTGGTGGGCGCCGGCAAAGTAGTTGCCGAGAGTGCCGCCGAGGTCGGAGATGGCAACGACGTAGGTGCCCGATCCCTGACGACGTTCCAGCATTCCGGCGTGAACGAGCGCCTGGACCGCCTCGCGCACCGTGTTGCGTCCGGTGCCGGTCAGCTCCGACAGTTCCGGTTCGGTGGGGATTTTGGAGCCGATCGGCCAGGTTCCGCTCCGGATTTCGTTGCGGAGTTGTTCGGTGACCTGCGAGATGAGGCTTGCGCGTCGAACGGGTTGCACGTGGTGTTTCCTCGGGTCCGGGTTGTGACTCTGGGTCGTGGTGTGAATGTGACGTTAGAGTACCGCGCTTGTGCGAGTTCGTCCGGTCATCCTATGATTTGCCGGTGACTGCTCAACTGGAGAGAACCGAAACCCGCTCGTTGGTGCAAGGCCGTGTGCTCGTCTTCGCCGCTATTGCGATGTCTGCGCTCGTACTTCGACTTGCGGTGACCTCCTTCTCGCCGTTGGCGGCAGAGATTCGCGACGAGATCGGCTTCTCCGCCTCGATCGTCGGCGTCTTCGGCATGGTTCCGACGGCTATGTTCGCGATCTTCGGTCTCATCACCCCGGCCATCGCGAAACGGATCGGGCTCGAACGCACCGCCCTCGTCGCGATGCTGATGGCGGGCGTCGGAATGCTGTTGCGCGCCATGATGTCTCAGACGTGGTCGTTGCTGGCTCTGTCGGCTCTGGCGCTGGCCGGCATGGGAATCGGCAATGTCGTGATCCCGCCGTTGGTCAAGCGGTACTTCTCCGATCGCCTCGCCACGATGAGTTCGGTCTACATCGTGGCCGTGCAGATCGGCACCATCGTTCCGGCGTTCGTCGCCGTTCCGGTTGCCGACGCCTTCGGGTGGAGGTTCTCGATCGGCTGGTGGTCGGCCTTCGGCTTCGCCGCCGCAGTGCCGTGGTTGATCACCCTCGCTCGCTCACGCAAGGCTCGTGCGAACGAAGCCGGGTCCGTCGAGAGTGCATCGGATTCTGTTGCGGCAGTGACGGAACAGCCGCGCGGTCAGGTCTGGCGTTCGCCCGTGGCCTGGGGGATGGCCGGCATGTTCGGCATGACTTCGCTGATCACCTATTCGATGTTCACGTGGATTCCCTCGATCCTTCGTGATGCCGGCGCCAGCGACGCATTCGGCGGAACCATGGTCGGTATGTTCTCGGTGATCGGGCTCGTCGCAGCTTTCGGGGCACCGACGCTGTGCGCCCGCATGGCCAATCCGTTCCCCGTCGTGATCGCGTGTGCCGTCTGCTACCTCGTCGGAATGGGCGGACTCTACTTCGCCCCGATGGCGGCACCGATCGTGTGGGTTGTCGTCCTGGGCCTCGGCCCGAGTACGTTCCCGATGTCACTCACACTGATCAATCTGCGCACACGTTCGCACATCGGCTCCTCCGCCCTGTCCGGTTTCACCCAGGGCATCGGCTACTCCGTTGCCTGCCTCGGTCCGCTCCTGTTCGGCGTTTTCCATGACGTGTCCGGTGGATACGCTGCGCCGTTCGGCTTGCTCGTCGTCGCGGTGATCGTGGTGCTCCTGGGCGCCTACCAGGCATGTAAGCCTCGGATGCTCGAGGATTCCTGGCACGCACCCGCGAAAAACTAGCTCACACCCGGCCTTGTTACCGGGTGAGGATCAATTGACTTCGCGGTCATCGCGCGCAGCACCGGCGCAATAACAGTTTTCTACCTTTGGGTCTCCAACATATTCAGGAGGCCCTGGTGAGTCATTACATCGAGCATTGGGATGCAGAGGACGTCGACGCCTGGGAATCCGGCGGCAAGGACATCGCGAAGCGAAACCTGATCTGGTCAGTGGTGGCCGAACACGTCGGCTTCTCGATCTGGTCGATCTGGTCCGTGATGGTGTTGTTCATGCCGACGGACATCTACGGCATCGACGCGGCCGGCAAGTTCTTCCTCGTCGCAGTGCCCACACTCGTCGGGTCGGTCCTCCGAATTCCGTACACGGTTGCCACCGCACGCTTCGGCGGTCGCAACTGGACGGTCATGAGTGCGCTGTTCCTCTTCGTACCAACACTTCTCACCCTCTACCTGATGATGAATCCGGGCGCGTCGTACACCACGTTCATGTTGGTGGCGGCCACAGCCGGCATAGGTGGCGGCAACTTCGCGTCGTCGATGACCAACATCAATGCCTTCTACCCGCAGCGCCTCAAGGGGTGGGCGCTCGGGCTCAACGCAGGCGGCGGCAACATCGGTGTGCCGATGATCCAGCTGATCGGCCTGCTGGTGATCGCCACCGTGGGTAACCGAGCTCCGTGGATCGTGTGCGCTGTCTATCTCGTGTTCATCGCGGCCGCTGCCGTCGGCGCTGCACTGTTCATGGACAACCTGGGCAACCAGAAGTCGGACCTGCGCTCGATGGCCAAGGCGCTGAAGTTCTCCGAGTCCTGGGTGATCAGCTTCTTGTACATCGGTACGTTCGGTTCCTTCATCGGATTCAGCTTCGCCTTCGGTCAGGTTCTGCAGATCAACTTCCTCGCCGGCGGTGCCACTCCGGCAGCGGCGGCACTGCATGCGGCACAGATCGCCTTCATCGGACCGCTCCTCGGTTCGATCGCTCGCCCCCTCGGCGGAAAACTGGCCGACCGCATCGGTGGCGGCAAGATCACGATGTGGACGTTTGTGGCCATGGCGTTCGCGGCATCGATCCTCGTGACGGCCGGAACGATGGACGACAACACCGCGGGCGTCGCGAGTGCCGGGATCATGGTGACGTTCGTTCTCGGGTTCATCGCCCTGTTCCTGCTCTCGGGCATCGGAAACGGATCCGTCTACAAGATGATCCCGGCAATCTTCGAAGCGAAGGCTCAGAGCTTCGACCACATGGATCGCAGCGAGAAGGCAACGTGGTCGCGCAGCATTTCCGGCGCGCTCATCGGATTCGCCGGTGCGGTAGGCGGTTTGGGCGGTGTCGGCATCAACCTGGTCCTGCGCGCGTCGTACAGCAGCCCCGCGAAGTCGGCGACCATGGCCTTCTGGGTCTTCCTCGCCTTCTACATCGCCTGCATCGCGGTCACCTGGTTCGTCTTCCTGCGCAAGCCGTCGACGCTGACCACGGACGTCGACGACACGAAGGTCGCCGTCACGGCATGACGACCGCTCCGCAGAATCTCAGAACTCTCTCGTACCTCAGGAAGTAGGCGTCATGAGCAAGTCGGTTGTTGTCATCGGACACGGAATGGTCGGACACCGATTCGTCGAGGCACTGCGTTCGCGCGACGAAGCGAACAACTGGTCGGTGACCGTGCTCTGCGACGAGAAGTACGCAGCGTACGACCGAGTCGGGCTGTCCTCGTACGTCGGAGCGTGGGACCCCAAGGAATTGGCACTGGCCGGAAACGACTACGTCGGCGACAGCCTGGTCGATCTCCGGGTCGGGGAGGGCGCGCTCTCGATCGACAAGGACGCCCGCACGGTCACGACAACCACCGGCAACACGATCTCCTACGACGCTCTGGTGATGGCGACCGGCTCGTATCCGTTCGTACCTCCCGTACCGGGGCACGACGGTGACGGATGTTTTGTCTACCGCACTCTCGACGACCTCGACGGTATCCGGGCTGCCGCCGACAAGGCGGGCCCTGGCGCTGTCGGCGTCGTGGTGGGTGGCGGTCTTCTCGGACTCGAGGCGGCAAATGCGCTCTCGCTCATGGGAATGACGGCACACGTTGTCGAACACAATGCGCGACTGATGCCGATGCAGGTCGACGAGGGCGGCGGCGCGCTGCTCGCCCGGCTCGTCACCGAGCTGGGGCTCACCGTCCACACCGGTGTCGGCACAGCAGGAATCTCTCAGGCCGACAACGGAATTGTGGTCGAGCTGTCCGACGGTTCCACCATCGACGCGTCGTTGCTCGTCTTCTCGGCGGGAGTCCGGCCGCGCGATCAGCTGGCCCGCGACGCCGGCATCGCGGTGGGTGAGCGCGGCGGTATCCTGACCGACCTCGGCTGCGTGACGTCGGATGAGAACGTCTACGCAGTCGGCGAATGTGCTGCGGTGGAAGGCCGTTGCTACGGACTGGTTGCTCCCGGTTACACGACGGCCGAGATCGTTGCCGACCGCCTGCTCGGCGGTGCCGCGGATTTCCCGGGCGCCGACATGTCCACCAAACTCAAGCTCATGGGTGTCGACGTCGCCAGCTTCGGTGACGCGATGGCGACCTCGCCGGGCGCTCTCGAAGTTGTCCTCAGTGACGCATCCAAGGGGACGTACGCGAAGCTCGTCGTTTCCGACGACGCGAAGATCCTGCTCGGCGGCATTCTTGTCGGTGACGCGTCAGCCTATGCGTCGCTACGCCCGCTGGTCGGTCGCGAATTGCCCGGCGACCCGGCGGCATTGATCTCGCCTGCAGGCGAGAAGCCGGGTGCAGGATCGCTGCCCGACGACGCCGAGGTGTGCTCGTGCAACGCGGTGACCAAGGGTGCCATCTGCGGCGCTATCGCAGCCGGTGCTTGCGACATCGCTTCGGTGAAAGCGTGCACCAGCGCCGGAACCACCTGTGGTGGTTGTCTTCCCACGGTCAAGCAGCTGCTGGCCGATTCCGGCGTCGTGATGTCGAAGGCGTTGTGTGAGCACTTCGCGCAGTCACGCGCTGAGCTGTTCCAGATCGTGCAGTCGACGCAGACCCGAACCTTCTCGGCTCTGATCGCCAAGTACGGCAAGGGAGCCGGCTGCGATATCTGCAAGCCGGTTGTCGCCTCGATTCTGGCGTCGACGGATTCCGATCACATTCTGCACCGGCAACAGGCGTCGCTGCAGGACACGAACGATCACTTCCTGGCGAACATCCAGAAGAACGGTACGTACTCTGTCGTCCCGCGGATGCCCGGCGGAGAGGTCACGGGCGAGCAGCTCATCGTCATCGGCGAGGTGGCGCGCGACTTCGGCCTGTACACGAAGGTGACCGGCGGTCAGCGCATCGACTTGTTCGGCGCCCGCGTCGAACAGTTGCCGGCGATCTGGAAGCGTCTCGTCGACGCTGGGATGGAATCGGGCCAGGCATACGGCAAATCTCTTCGTACCGTCAAGAGTTGTGTCGGTTCGAGTTGGTGCCGCTACGGCGTCCAGGACTCGGTGGGCATGGCCGTCGATCTCGAGAACCGCTACCGCGGCCTGCGTTCGCCGCACAAGATCAAGTTCGGCGTCTCGGGTTGCGCCCGTGAATGTGCCGAAGCGCGCGGCAAGGACGTCGGCGTCATCGCGACGGAGAACGGTTGGAATCTGTATGTAGGCGGTAACGGCGGACAGTCGCCCAAACACGCTCAGTTGCTTGCCGGCGGCCTCGACGACGCGACCTTGGTCAAGTACATCGACCGCTACCTCATGTTCTACATCCGCACCGCCGATCGCCTTCAGCGCACCGCGCCGTGGGTCGAATCACTCGAAGGCGGGCTCGACCACCTCAAGGCCGTGATTTGTGAAGACAGCCTGGGAATCGGCGAAGAACTCGAGGCTCTGATGGCCAAGCACGTCGAGGGTTACCAGGACGAATGGGCTGGTGTGCTGGGTGATCCGGAGAAGTTGTCGAGGTTCGTCTCGTTTGTCAACGCACCGGAAGAAGCCGACCCGACGGTTGTGTTCGACGAGACCGGAGTGCGCAAGGTTCCAGTCCTGATGGGTATGCCGAGCATCCCTACGCGCCGGTAATAGTCGCGTAACCCGTGGGAAACACGGGGTCCGTAGAAACGTAGACAAGAACCCGCGCGACGTTGTCGCCGGATCGACAGGAGGACTTCGATGAGTGTCATCGATGCGCAGATCGCCAAGCTGGATTCTGATCGACTCGAATGGACGTCGGCCTGCCCGCTGAGCCATCTCATCCCTGGACGTGGGGTCGCCGTACTTCTTCGCGGCGGCGAGCAGGTGGCGCTGTTCCTGCTCGAGGACGGCACACTGAGAGCCGTCAGCAACTTCGATCCGTACGGACGCGCCGCGGTGATGTCGCGCGGACTCGTCGGCGACCGTGACGGTGAACCGATCGTGGTCTCGCCGCTGCTCAAGCAGGCGTTCTCGCTGTTCGACGGCCGAGCGCTGGACGACTCGTCAGTCGCGCTGCCGATATACGGGGTCCGCGTCTGGGCCGGTGTGGTTCAGGTACACAGCCTACAAATGCAGGGCGTTCGCTCGACTGTCCCCGATGCAGTCTCGTGAGTGACGACATGCCGTTGGCTGGATTCACGGTAGGTATCACCGCTTCGCGCCGCGCCGAGGAGTTCGCGACGTTGCTGACTCGTCGGGGAGCCGATGTCGTTCACGCTCCGGCGATTCGAATCATTCCGTTGGCCGACGACCGTGAGCTCGAAAGGGTGACACAACAGATCATCTCGGATCCTCCCGAGGTGGTCGTCGCCACCACTGGCATCGGGTTCCGTGGCTGGCTGGAAGCCGCCGACGGGTGGGGCGAAGCTGAAAATCTCGGATCCGCTTTGGGCTCGGCTCGTCTGCTTGCTCGCGGCCCCAAAGCCAAAGGCGCAATCCGTGCAGCCGACCTGCGTGAAGAATGGTCGCCGGCGTCCGAGTCGTCCGCCGAAGTGCTCGAACATCTTCTTGCAGAAGGTGTCTCGGGCAAGAGAATCGCCGTACAGCTGCACGGTGCAACCACCGAATGGGAGCCGATTCCGGATTTCTGTCAGGTGTTGCGCGAGGCGGGTGCGGAGGTCATAGCGGTGCCGGTCTACCGATGGGAACCGCCGGAGGATCCGACGCTGCTCGACCGGATGATCGACGCCATCGCTTCAGCCGGAATCGACGCCGTCAGTTTCACCAGTGCACCGGCCGTAGCCTCGATGTTGATGCGAGCCGACAAGACCGGCGACCTCGGCGACATCCTCGACGCGATGCGAGGTCCGGTGGCGGCAATGTGCGTCGGCCCGGTGACGTCAGCGCCGCTCGAGGCGTTGAACGTGCCGACCACGGCTCCGGCGCGAGCGCGTCTCGGGGCGCTCGCGCGTCATATCGTCGACGAACTCCCGCAGCGAGCCAACAAGATTCAAGCCGGTGAACATGAGATCAGTATCCGTGGAGGATGCGTCGTCGTAGACGGTGAAGTGAAGCAGTTGCCGCCGGCGGCAATGTCGTTGATCCGCACGCTCGGGGCCAGTCCCGGCCGAGTCGTCTCCCGCGACGAGCTCCTCGCCTCACTTCCCGGTGGCGGCGGCGACACCCACGCCGTCGAGACCGCCGTCGCCCGATTGCGCGCGTGCCTAGGCGCACCCAAAGCCGTTCAGACCGTGGTCAAACGAGGCTACCGACTTGCCCTCGACCCCGGCGACTACGTACAGAATTCAGGTGACTATGCAACGCGATGACGACGTACTCGTACTGGTAGCTCACGGCACGCGTAGTGCACGCGGCGTGGAAATGGTTGCCGCACTTGCCGAAGCCGTCGGCAAACGCGTCGGGCGTACTCGCGTTGCCTTCGTCGACGTGCTCGGTCCGTCTCCTTCGGAAGTTCTCCGGGACACTCCGGGCCGAGCGATTCTCGTTCCCGCTTTCCTGGCGTCGGGCTATCACGTCCACACCGACGTTCGACGCGAAGTTGCGATCAGTGAGCACGCGGCCGTGACCGTGACGCCTGCTCTCGGACCCGATCCGGCCCTGGCGCGGGTACTGCTCGGACGATTGGCCGAGGCGGGGTGGAACCCGGGTGAGGCGATAGTGCTTGCTGCTGCCGGGTCCTCCGATGCCCGCGCCCTACGAGACGTCGAGCGTGCTGCGCTGATGCTCGCCGAAGTGGCGGGAAATCGCGTGGATATCGGGTACATCGCGACCGGAGAGCCGAAGGTAGCCGATGTTGTTGCAGTAGCACGCGTTCGCGGCGCGAAGCGAGTTTTTGTCGCCTCGTACCTCCTCGCGCACGGACTTTTTCACGAAAGGTTGCACGCTGCGGGATCCGACGGTGTCACCGAACCGCTCGGTGTCGACCAAGGAGTGGTGGACCTTGTCGTGAATCGGTATGAGAGTGCGCGAGGGGAACTAGTATCGCTGCATGACGTCTCACTCCGTAACACCGACGTATGCCGACCTGGTCGCAGCGGTTCGTGAATCCGACGTCAAGGCACAGGCTCTCATCGGTGAGCTGACCGAAGAGCAGGCACGTGAGCCGTCGGGGCTACCCGGCTGGAGCCGGGGCCACGTCGTCACCCACCTCTCGCGCAACGCCGATGCGCTGGGCAGATTTGTTGCCGGAGTGCACAGCGGTCAGTCGGGCGAGATGTACCCCGGGGGACCGGACGCGCGCAACGCTGCAATCGACGAAGGTGCCGATCGCCCGGCGGAGTTGTTGGCACTCGACTATCGCTTCTCGGGGACGAGACTGGTCGACGCATTGGCTGACGTCCCGACAGATCGACTGGACACGCCGGTTCCGTGGCGCAAACCTGTCTCTGCATTCGATCTTCCGATCCTGCGCTGGAACGAAATCGAGATTCACTTGCTCGACCTCGACATCGGTTACACCTGCCACGATTGGCCGGCCGCGTTCGTGGAATTCACACTCGCCAGTCAGTTGGGCGCACTAGAGACGGCTGTTCCGGGTGTACGAGTGCCGTCACTGTCCGACGCGGAGACCTTGGCGTGGTTGGTCGGGAGGCCGACGAGAGTGGGGCTGCCTACCCTGCCTGCCTGGCCTTTCTGAGATACAGCCTTTCTGAGAGTTAGAACAGGGTGGGGGCGCTGACGTCGTTGCGCGCTTGGGCCAGTCGCGCACTCCACCGCTTCACCAACCACATCTCGACGATCTCGGGTTGGGTGCCGGCGGCATAGGCCCAACTGTCGAGCAGTTCGCAGTACCGGCGGTAGCGGCGCGTCGTGAATCCGGTGACGGAAGGATCCTCGAGCCAGCCCTCGTGGATGAGCGTCGAGACGCCGTACTGGTCGATCATCTGAGCGCGTCGGCCTTCGTCCTGTACGCCCACCGCCCACATGAATGCGGCTATGAGCGATACCCCGACGCCGGGGGTGAGTGGCCAACCCGACCAGGTGTCACGCCGAACGACGGGCATGGACTTGTGTTTCGAACAGTGATCGAGAATGGCTGTGATCTGGGTCAGCGGATCCTCGTCCTCGCGGTGATGCGGGTTGAAGACGTTGGGGAACCGCCGCGTGAACCGTCTGCTCTCGTGCGAGCCCTGCCAGGCTGCGCAGAGGAACAGCAGTCCGAGACCGTCGTGCTGGGCGACGACGAGATCGCTCGACGGGCGAAGGTCGTTGCGTTGAACGATGGCTCGGCCTTCGGTGATCACCTTGCCGTCCAGATCGCGCCCGCGCAGGCTGATCGTGTGGCCGGCATCCTCGAGGTGCGCGTTCCACCAGTCCAGGTCGACGGTCGCTTCGTCGTCGAGGACGTGCAGTGGAAAGGTGCGGGAGCGGCACCACTCGACCAATGCGTCCGGCGGTTCGAATCCTTCGTCGACACGATTCATGGCGCGATGATCCCACGAGTCGCCGACAGAAACCCGTCGACCTGATCGAACCGGACACTCGCGGTACCCTCCGCTCATGAAATTGGCGTCCTCGCGGGTGCGGCCGGTGCTGTGGATTGCGGCCCTCGCCCTGACGGCCTCGAGTCTGAGCGGATGCATCGGTGCCGTCGACCGGATGGATTTCGAAGGTCAGATGCGTGGACGTGGCGGTGGGATGACGTCAGATCTGGTGCGGAACGGGTTCGACAGCCTCGCAGAGCGATACGGCGTCGACGCGGTGTCCGTGACCAGCGTCGACATCAGTCCGATCGAGACGCTCGGCGTCACCGTTCGAGACCCGGGGAAGCCGTCGCAGCTCGACCGGTTCTCTTTCGACGGCGCCATTCTCGGCGAGCCGAGCCCTGTGCAAGTGAGCGTCACCGAAAATCTTGATGCACGATCGTTCACGTTGGATCAAGTGCCGGCATTGGCGAACGTCGAGAAGTTGGTCGACGACGCGCTGGCGAGCAGCGGCATCGACGAGGGTGAAGTCACCGGGATCTCGGTCGGTCGCACCGAGGCGATACACGCCTCCGTGATGGTGGAATCCCCACGCTCTCAGGTGCTGGTGGTCTTCGACCCGGACGGAACTCCCTTTCTGGTGCAGCCGCTGTGAGCCGCCGTATTGTTCCGCTGGTCATCTCGGTGGTGGTGATTGTGGTCGTGGGAATCTTTGCCGCACTGTTGTCTTCGGTGATCTGGCCCGGGCAGGTGGCTCACTTGGCGCCGATCTTCTGTGAAGATCCGACATCGAGCGCGATGGTCGTCTCGGATACCTTTACCGACGGCGACGGTACGTCCACCAATTTCACCCTGTATTGCGTCGGGCCGCGCGGTCAGACCGTCGATGCCGGTTGGCTGCTTCTGTTCGTGGTGCTGTGGGGCGTGTATTCGCTGGTACTCGCGGTGGGTGTCGCCGTGATCGTGCTGGCGGGCGTCGGCCGGCGTAGGCGCCGGAACAGTCTCGGGGTCAGCGATGCCCCGGCGGCGTCGTCCTCCAGGAGTTCTGACTGCGGGGTGTTGCCCCGATCAGTCTGGGAGGACGATCAATTCGGCAACGGCGCCGTTCTGTGCGTGTGCCGGCACGAGGGCAAACGCCGAGCGTCCGATCAACCCTGCAAGGTGCGCGGTACGCACGGACGGATCGGCTCGCCAGCCACCGTCGGGGGATTGTGTGACCGGAAGTAGGCGTACCGCATCGGAACTCACCGCAGCAGCGTTCTCGATGATGCCGAGCAGCGGCGGCGGCGTCTCGCGCCCGGTCAGGGCGGCCACGACGGTAGGCAGCATCGTCAACAGGGTGGTCACCGCGGCGTAGGGGTTGCCGGGGAGGCCGAGAACCACCCGACCGCTGGGCAGGACCGCCGTTATCTGAGATCCGCCCGGGCGCGAGGCAACCCGGCCGACGATCGTGCGAGCGCCGAGTCGATCGAGTGCACTGCGCATTTCGTCGGCCGCGCCGCCACCCGTCGCACCGATGACAACAATCAGGTCCTGTTCGGTCGCATCCGCGAGCACACGCTCGAAACTGTCCGCCGTGTCGCGCAGGTGCGAATTCGACTCGCACCGTACGCCGTTGCGTTCGAGCAGGTAGGGAAGAATTCCGCCGACGGAGTCGCGGGTCTGACCTTCACGCAGTGGGCCTGTCTGCCGGATCTCGTCGCCGGTGACTATCAGGCGTGCCCGGACCGGACCACGGACGAGGGCGGCGAAGACTTCGCCGCTGGCAGCCGCCGAGATCACCGACGGGGTCACCGCGGTGCCAGTCGGGGCAATCGTGAATCCGGTGGTCCAGTCTTCCCCTCGCGGGCGAGCGTCGTTGCGGTACGGCGCATCCGGCAGACGTCGCAGTATCCGAGTTGGCTCGTCGAGGGACAGGTACTCGTCCCGGACCACCGAGGTGGCACCGGTGGGCAGGTGCGCTCCCGTGGCAATGCGGATCGCTTCGCCTTCGCCGAGTTCGAGTTGCCCGTCAGCGCCCGCGATGCGAATCTCGGTACGCACCCGCCACGGACCCTCGCCGGAGACGGCGTACCCGTCCATCGCCGAGACATCGGATCGAGGAAGATCACCCAGGGCGACGAGAGGCTGCGCGAGGGTCGCTCCCAGACTGTCGGCGAGGTCGGCCCGGTGCGGGGACAGCGGTGTCAAGGCGTTCGCGACGGCGATGCGGGCTTGATCGATCGTCAGGCGCGGATGCCTTCGCGCGCGATCGATGTCCGCCGGTGTGTCGCAGTCGGTGGTACCAGCCACACGCAGGGTCGAGAACGGTTCGGTGACAATTGCTTTCATCGGTTGGTTCTCGAGCCCTGAGCTTTCACGCAAAGTGGCGAGGCGCTTTCGGAGTTCACGAACAGTCCAGGCGGAGAACAGGAATTGGGTTCGGTTGGTCTCGTCCACCGCGCACGTGACCGGATTGTCCGTCGACGTCGCAGCGATCAACGCGTCGACCGATTCGGCCCCGACGTGCGGTAGATCGGATGCCAGCATGACCACCACGGCGTCGTCGGGTAATCGGGTCGCGGACAACCCCGCCCAGATCGCCGCAACGGGTCCGGCGCCGATCGGAGATTCCTGGGTCTGGGTGATGCGCGCATCCAGTTCGGGTCGATGCGGACCGACAACGACGACGGCGTCCAGATGCGCCGTCGCTGAAAGCGCGATGTCGAGGAGCCTGCGGCCGTGAACGAGCAGGCCAGGTTTGTCGACACCACCCATTCTTGTCCCGCGACCACCCGCCAGAATGACGGCGGCGGTCGGCGGCGTGATGGTCATACCTCCATGCTGCCCCATCGCCCGGGTCACGACGACCGGTGACACGTGAATCAGAAGTGATACCGAGCTTTCTTCAGGTCGATCCGACCGTCCTTGATCGGCACGCCTTCGAGTTCGAGCTTGGCGATCTGACGATGGGCCAGGTGCGCCGACGGTTTGCCGGAGGCACCGAGAACCCGATGCCACGGCAGATCGGCAGAGTCGGTCCGCATGATCCAGCCGACCGTACGAGCACTGGAAAGTCCTGCGGCGTCGGCGATGTCGCCGTACGTCGCCACGAAGCCGGCGGGAATCGAGGCGATGAGTCGCCTTACCTCTTCGATCTGCTCTTCCGTGGTGGCTGCCATCGGGGCCTCGTCAGAGCACTGTCCGGACGAGGGCCGCCACCTCGTCGGCCCGCACGTGCGGGACCATGTGGTCACAATCGAATTCGACGCTGGTCAGATTTTCACCGAGGCGTTCGGTGAGCGCTGAGCGGAACTCGTCGGTGACATAGGGAGGCTGAACCTTCATTGCCTGAACCAGCACGGTCGGCATCGATGACGGTGGCAGCACGATCGGGCGAGCGAGTTCACCCCACCCGGTCACGATCGCAGGGGTGGACAGGCGCCAATTGACGCGCCCGTTGCCCAGTTGGATCAGGTGCTCGGCCATCTCGATGTCGAGATCCGGGGCGGGAACCTCACCCCACGAGCCGTGAATCTTCTCGGAGTAAGCCTCTGCCGCATCGGTGTAATCCGGTGAGCCGATTGTGAGTTCGGCCACTTCCTGCATGAAAGTCGGATCCAAACCGATCGCCGGGTCGAGCAGGACGAGCCCACGAACGCGTTCCGGTGCGGTGGCCGCGAGGTGCAGCGCCAGCATTCCGCCGAACGAATGCGCGAGGATCACCACCGGTCCGGTGGCATGTTCGTCGAGCGTCTCCAGCAGGCTGGCCACGTGGGATTCGATGTTCCACGGGGGAGCCCAGGTGGAACGCCCGTGACCGCGCAGATCGGGCGAGATCCAGCGCGCTTCGGGCAGTTGGTTCTCGGCCATCGACTGCCAACGCCGGCCGTGACCGGTCAGGCCGTGCAGCGAAAGGATCTCCGGCGCCCCGACGGGTCCGTAGAGATACGTATGGAGTGCAGACACACGAGCAATCATGCCGGATGTGGGCGATGCATGAGTTGTCGGTGCGCTCTGGTGGAATGCCTGGGTGAGTGAGACGGCAACACGCAGCAAGGTCACCATTCCGCGGGCGCGGTTGGTGCACCGAACTGCGCCGTCTCCGGTACCCCGAACGTGGGACGAAGGGACGGCGCGGCTGTTCGCTCCGCCGTCAGAAGATCTGTTCCAGCTCGCGTTCGGCTCGGCAGCCGCCTGGAATCCCTGGCAGGTGCTCGGCAGCCCAGGAACCGGCAAGACGTCCCTTCTCGTGGATCTGGCAGTGCAGAAGATCTCCGGTGGCGAAGATCCTGAATCGGTCCTCGTGCTCACCCAGTCACGCCGGGCAGCGACGCAGGTCCGTGAGCAGATCACAGCCGGATTGCTCGGGTACGAACAAGAACGCGGACCGCAGGCAACTCGTGAGCCATTGGTCCGCACCGTTCACTCCTACGCCTTCGCCGTTCTTCGACTTCAAGCCGCAGCACACGGCAACGCGCCGCCGCGCCTGATCACCGGCGCCGAGCAGGATTCGGTGCTGCGAGAGATGTTGCGCGGCGACATCGAAGACGGTGCACTCCGGTGGCCGGAGCGCCTGCGACCCGCGCTGGGCTTGAACGGCTTTGCCGTCGAACTCAGAGACCTGATGCTGCGTGCCAACGAACGCGGACTCGGCCCCGAAGATCTGGTCAAACTCGGTAAGAAGCGCGGCCGACCAGAGTGGGTGGCGGCCGGCCGGTTCGCCGAGGCTTACGAGCAGGGTGTGCTGCTGCGCGGAAGCGTCGGCGTCGAGGCTCCGGAGGCCACAGCGCCGGCACTGGACGCAGCTGAGTTGATCGGCGCCGCGCTGACCGCGTTTGCCACCGACCCCGAGCTGCTCCGCTCCGAGCGCGCCCGTATCCGGCACCTCCTGGTCGACGACGCGCAGCACCTGGATCCTCAGGCGGCGCAACTGGTTCGACTGATCGGAACCGGAACCGCAGGCACTGTCATCGCCGGCGATCCGGATCAGTCGGTCTTCGGGTTCCGCGGTGCGGATTCGGCGTTCCTGCTCGGACTCGCCGAGCGCGGAGACGAGCGCCAGATCGTCCTGCCCACCACGTTTCGAAACAATGCCGACGTCGCGTCGATCTCGGCCAAGATCGCTGCGCGGCTGCCCGGCAACCTCGCTCACCGCATCGCGGTTCCGTCCGATCTCACCGATGACGACCCCGGACGGGCGTCGGTGCGTGTTCTCGGCACGACGGCCAAAGAAGCGGCAGTTGTCGCAGATACCTTGCGCCGTGCGCATCTGCTGGACGGGATTGCGTGGTCCGACATGGCAGTCGTCGTGCGGTCGGTCCCGCGCACCCTTGCCCCTCTCCGGCGGGCCCTGCTCGCAGCGGGGGTACCCGTCACCACTGCTGCCACCGAATTGCCGCTCGCCAGACAACACGGCGTGTCCGGCCTGCTCCTGGTCCTTCGGGCGCTCGGCGGCGATCAGTTCACCGGGGACGACGCTCTGGCCCTGATGGCCGGCCCCATCGGCGGCGCCGAACCGGTCACCCTGCGCCGGTTGCGCCGTGGTCTGCGCCGCGTCGAGTTGGCCTCGGGAAGTGATCGGGACTCGTCGGAGTTGTTGCGGCTGATCCTGATCGACGAGGATCGCGCGCAGTCCAAGCGGCTCATGGGCAAACTGACGGACGTCGAGGCTGCCGCCCTGAATCGAGTGCTGTCGGTCCTTCGCAAGGCCCGGGTACCTCTCGAGCGTGGTCTCGGGGTCGAGGAAGTTCTCTGGGCGGCCTGGCAGGCGACGGGACTGGAACGGCGCTGGGCGGCTGCGTCGGCGCGCGGGGGTCCGATCGGCTCACAAGCCGATCGCGACCTGGACGCCGTCGTCGCACTCTTCGACGCGGCCGCCAACTACGTCGACCGGCTGCCGCGTTCGCAACTCGCCGGTTTTGTCGACTACTTGACCAGCCAGGAGATACCGACCGACTCGCGGAGCCGATCGGTCATCGCTCCGGACGCCGTCACCGTGGTCAGCGCTCACGCCGCGGCGGGTCGCGAATGGGCCGTCGTGGCGGTGGCGGGTGTGCAGGAAGGGCTCTGGCCGAGTTTGCGGGCACGCGGATCGCTGCTGCGCACCGAAGCACTGATCGACCTGGTCAACGGAGTCTCGGACGGTAGTGACTCGGCTGCTGAACGACTCTCGCGAACCGCGCCCCTGCTGGCCGAAGAACGCAGGTTGTTCCTGGTCGCCTGCAGCCGTGCTCGTCGCCGTCTGCTGATCACCGCAGTCGAATCGGCTTCGGGAGACACCGATCTGGTGCCTTCGCGGTTCGTGGACGAATTGATCCGTGGTGACGCGTACTCGGACGACCCGACTTCCGATCTCGACGTCGTTGCACCGGAGACCGGAGATACCCGAGTTCTGTCGCTGCCGGCGCTGGTCGCACAGCTTCGCAGCGTGGTGTGTGATCCCGACATCGCGCATTTCGACCCCGAGAAGCACTCCCGTGCCGCACACCAGTTGGCGCGTCTGGCTGCTGCCGGAGTACGAGGCGCTCATCCGGATCAGTGGTACGGCACAGCCGAGCCGAGCACCGCTGCTCCCATGTGGCAACCCGAGGACGGACCGGTATCACTCTCGCCGTCCACCATCGAGCTTCTCGAAACTTGCCCTCTCCGATGGGTGTTCGAGCGTCATGGGGGCAGTGACGGCGACAACACTCACGCGATCGCCGGCACCCTGGTCCATACTTTGGTGCAGGCGCTGGCCGGCCGGATTCCACCGGAGCAGGTCGAGAAAGCACTCGAAAATGCCTGGGAGTCGATCGATCTGGGTTCGCAGTGGTACTCGCGCCGCGAACTCAATCGAACGCGCGAGATGCTGGCGACGTTTACTGCCTGGATGAACGCGACTCGCGGTGAACTGACCGAAGTCGGCGTCGAGGTCGGGGTCGAGGGGGTCCTCGAACCGCGCGAAGAAGGAGCGCCTGCAGTCAAGCTTCGTGGCCGGATCGACCGGCTCGAGCGTGACACCGAAGGCCGCCCGGTGGTCGTCGACGTCAAGACTGCGCGAAATCCCGTCAGCAACGAGGCCGCCCAATCTCACGCGCAGTTGGCGGCGTACCAGGTCGCAGCGGCCGAGGGCGCGATAGCAGGCGAACCGGCGACACAACCCGGCGGCGCACGCCTGGTATTCGTGGCCAAGTCCAACAAGAAAGACGGTGCGGCGCAGCGAGTTCAGCCGCCGTTGACTGCCGAAGCCGTCGAGATGTGGCGTGACGTCATTCACAACGCCGCGGCAGCGACCCAAGGACCCGAGTACCTGGCCAGGGTCAACGACGGATGTAGACATTGCCCGGTGCGTTCGAGTTGCCCGGCACACGACGAGGGACGACAGGTGAGTAACTAAGTGGCTGCCGTGACGCAGAGGGCACGCCGACCGAAGATCGACCCTGTCGACCTCGCGGTCGCGCTCGGCCAACACCCGCCGACGCCGGAACAGGCGACAGTGATCGCCGCACCGCTCGGTCCGACATTGGTGGTCGCCGGTGCCGGTGCCGGTAAGACCGAGACGATGGCTGCTCGCGTCGTGTGGCTGGTGGCCAACGGCTTCGTCGATCCCGAGGCCGTTCTCGGATTGACCTTCACGCGTAAAGCGGCGCAACAGCTCACGTCGCGAATCCGCAAGCGCTTGGCGCGACTGGCGGGTTCGGACGTGCTGCGGGCACTAGACCCGACCGGCGGAGTGCGTTCCCGGATTCTGGCCGGGGAACCCGAAGTCAGTACCTACCACGCTTACGCGGGACGGTTGCTGTCCGAACACGGACTGCTGTTGCCCATCGAACCCTCGGCGACGCTGCTGTCCGAGACCGAACTGTGGCAGGTTGCGCACCGCGTCGTGAGTGGCTGGGACAGCGATCTGGACACCGACAAAAATCCGGGGTCGATCACCGAAACCGTTCTGGCCCTTGCCGGTCAGTTGGCGGAGCATCTGGTCGATCCCGAGCAGCTGCTCGAGGCCCACACCGAGTTGGACAAGCTGATTCACACTCTGCCTGCCGGTCCGAAACAGCGGGGCGGACCGAGTAAGGAATTACTGAATTACCTTGATGTGCAACACAAACGCATCGAGCTACTGCTCCTCGTCGCCCGGCTTGGCGAGACGTTGCGGCGCGAAGGAGCACTGGACTTCGGAAGTCAGATGTCGCTGTCGGCGCGGGTCGCTTCCGAGCACCCCGAGGTCGGGCAGACCGAGCGTGAGCGCTTTCGGGTGGTTCTTCTCGACGAGTACCAGGACACCGGCCACGCTCAGCGAGTGTTGTTGTCGTCGTTGTTCGGTGGGGGAGCAGACGGCCGGTTGGCGTTGACGGCCGTCGGCGATCCGATGCAGTCGATCTACGGTTGGCGCGGCGCGTCGGCGGCCAACCTGCCTCGGTTCGCAACCGATTTCCCGCTCGCCAACGGAAAGCCGGCTCCGACACTCGAACTGCTCACCAGTTGGCGCAACCCGCCGGAGGCTCTCGAGCTGGCCAACCTGTCTTCGGCGCCGTTGCGTCGACGCGGCGTGGCCGTCAGCACTCTTCGTGCGCGGCCAGGAGCCGTCGCCGGAGATGTTCGACTGGCGTTGCTCGGTGACGTCGAACAGGAACGTCAGTGGGTGGCGGAGAAGATCGCCGAAGAATACGAGGCGGCACGTGCCGAAGACCGCCCGACACCCACGGCAGCGGTGTTGATCCGCCGAAACGCGGACGCTGCCCCGCTGGCCGAAGCTCTGCGGTCCAAAGGTCTGCCGGTCGAAGTGGTCGGCCTCGGTGGGCTTCTGCACACACCTGAGGTGGCGGACGTGATCGCCATGCTCCGAGTGGTCGCCGATCCACTGGCGGGCAGCGCAGCGGTTCGGTTACTCACGGGAGCGAGATGGCAAATCGGGGCGAAGGACCTCGCCGCACTCTCGCAACGCTCCCGCGAGCTCGCCATCTCCGCGGGATACGGAACGGCAGGTGCGGTCACTGATGCCGAGGCGCTCACCTCGGCGGTCCACGATGCATTGCCGGGGGAGAACGCCGAGCAAGCAGGTTTGGTCGACTCGATCTCCGATCCAGGTCCGGCAGAACGCTATTCAGCCCTCGGGTACACACGCATCAACGCGATAGCAGCAGAGTTGGCGTCGTTGCGCGAACGCATCGGCCAACCGCTCACCGAATTGGTGGCGGAGGTCGAGCGGGTGCTCGGTATCGGAATCGAGGCGGGAGCGCGGACCCGAGTCGGTGTCGTCGGCACCGCAGGCCGTGAGCATCTCGACGCGTTTGCCGACGTCGTCGCCAATTACGCGACGCGTCCGACGGCCAATCTGACCGGGATGCTCGCATTCTTCGCGGCCGCCGAACAGATCGAGAAGGGCCTGACCCCGGGCGAGGTGGAGGTGGCGCCAGATCGCGTGCAGATCTTGACCGTGCACTCGGCGAAGGGGCTGGAATGGGAAGTGGTCGCGATCCCGCATGTCAGCGACGGCGTGTTCCCCTCGTCCACCGCGTCCGGGTCCTGGCTCGGTGCGCTCGCCGAACTGCCACCGTCGTTGCGCGGTGACCGGGCGGTCGACGCGGATTCGGCGGACGGCGTGCCAGTGCTCGACCTCGAGGAGTTGTACAACCGCAAGGACCTCGAGAACGCGATAGCGGCTCACAAGAAGGCACTGTCCAACCGTCGACTGGACGAGGACCGTCGATTGTTCTATGTCGCGCTGACCAGAACCGAACGGGCACTGTTCATCTCGGCTCATCATTGGGCGGAATCCGGTTCGGAACCGAAGGGGCCTTCGGAGTTCCTGGACGAGCTGCATCAGATGGTCACTGCCGAAAACGACGCCGGTGAAGACGGTTCACGCGGTGCGATCGGCGTTGTGGAGGAATGGGCGCCGGCACCGGAACCCGACACCGAGAACCCGTTGGCCTCCACGCCCCGGACGGCGCAGTGGCCACCCGATCCGCTGGGTGCGCGCCGCGGGGCCGTCGAGGCGGGAGCCGCGAGCGTCCTGTCCGCTCTCGCTTCGCTGCCGCAAGACAGCGAAGAGACTGAAGAACCGGAGGACGATCCGGAAAACTGGGCATCGGATGTCGACGTTCTCTTGGCCGAGCGCGAAGCCCGGGCAAACGCGCGTGCCGAAGTGATTCTCCCCGCACAGCTTTCGGTGACTCAGCTCGTCGACCTCAAAGCCGACCCGGACGAACTCGCGGCACGACTGCGTAGACCACTGCCGTACCCACCGAATCCGCTCGCTCGGCGAGGCACGGCTTTTCACGCCTGGATCGAGCGAAGGTTCGGTGCGACCCGGCTGTTGGATCTCGACGAACTACCCGGCGCCGCGGATACCGGCGCGGGCCCCGAGACCGATCTGGTGAAACTTCAAGATGCATTCCTGCGGTCCCCGTGGGCCAATCGCAGCCCGATCGAAGTGGAGGTTCCCTTCGAGACTTCTATCGCGGGAACGGTACTGCGGGGCCGGATCGATGCCGTGTTCGCCGACCCCGACGGCGGTTGGACGGTGATCGACTGGAAGACCGGTGCCGAACCTTCGGCCGCCAACGAGGATGCGGTTGTCATGCAGTTGGCCGCGTATCGAGTGGCCTGGGCCGAATTGATGTCGGCCAGAGCTCGTTCGGCGGGGCGCAACGAACAGTTCCCGGCAGACAAGGTGCGCGCGGCGTTTCACTACGTGCGATCGGGTCGCACCATCGCCCCCGAGAACCTGCCGGACGGTGAGGCTCTCGCGCACCTCATCCGAACGGCAGGCGCGCAGGACTAGCCGGCGTTTCGACGAGCCTTGAGCGCTTCGGTCACCAGCGGAACCTGCAGGGGGAGACGTGCGATCGAACCGATCTTCTGCGGTGTGGACGTCTTCGGGCTTCGGCACCAGTCGATCGCCATCTGAATGTTGGCGGGGAAGACGGCAACAAAGAGCGCGGCGGCAAGGCCCGCACCGAGCTTGCGAGTCTTCGGCACGGCCAAGGCCGCGCCGATCGCCAATTCCGCGACGCCCGACACCTGCGTGTAGGTGCGCGCCTGACCGGGAAGCTGGCGGGGAACGGTGCTGTCGAAGAAGGAGGGCGCAACAAAATGCATGGTCCCGGCGCCGAGAAGGATGGCCGACAAACGAAGAGCGGCTGCTTGGCTGGGAGTGGACGTCGAACTGGTGAAAGGCATTTGCCCAGCCTGCCTCACAGTGGACCTTCTTGCCAGTAACGGCACCACTACCGGTCCGCTATTCGGCGCCCGAGTTCCGAAGTCGATCTTCGAGGGTTACGCTGCCTGCCGATGTCCGTGTAGGTATTTCGTAAGTTCGAGTGAGAGAGTCGATGTATGGCCGGTAAGCTCCGGGCGCGTTTGACCAGGTCGGAAGCATTGACCGATCAACCTGACTTCGCCCTTGTCGGGGTGCTGCGAATTCCCCAGCTGCAGACCAGTCCAGCTCGGGCGATCTACAAGCGAGTTCTCATCGCATTGGGTGCTCTCGGCGCCGCCGTGTTGATCGTGTACATCGATCGTGCGGGCTACCGTGACGCTCAGGACAACGAACTTTCCCTGCTCGACTGCATCTACTATGCGACGGTTTCGCTCTCGACCACCGGCTACGGCGACATCACCCCGTTCACGCCGTCCGCGCGCCTGGTCAACGTCCTGTTGATCACGCCACTTCGAATCTTCTTCTTGATCGTGTTGGTCGGCACCACACTTTCAGCTCTGACCGAGAGTTCGCGTCAGGCGTTCAAAATTCAGCGTTGGAGGCAGCACGTGCGTAATCACACCGTCGTCGTCGGATACGGAACCAAGGGACGCACGGCAATCGAAGCCATGCTCGGGGACGGTGTGCCGGCGTCGGAGATCGTGGTCGTCGACACCGATCAGGCCGTGCTGGATTCCGCTGCCAGCAAGGGGTTGGTGACGGTATTCGGTTCGGCTACGAAATCGGATGTACTCCGGTTGGCGGGCGCGCAGAATGCGTCGTCGATCATCGTGGCAACCAACCGCGACGACACCGCAGTGCTCGTGACGCTGACAGCTCGGGAAATTGCGCCGAAGGCCAAGATCGCCGCAGCCATCCGTGAAGCCGACAATGCGCATCTCCTGCGTCAGTCCGGCGCAGACTCGGTGGTCGTCTCGTCGGAGACGGCCGGCCGACTCCTCGGCATCGCGACCACGACGCCGACCGTCGTGGAGATGATCGAAGACCTGCTGACTCCGGAAGCCGGATTCGCGATCGCCGAGCGTGCTGTCGAGCGTGACGAGGTCGGTGGCTCTCCGCGTCATCTCTCCGACATCGTGCTCGGCGTCGTTCGCGACGGTCGTCTGGTTCGCGTCGGTTCGCCCGAGGTGGACGCCGTCGAGGAGAACGATCGCCTGCTGTACATCCGCCGCGTCACGAACTGAGTGCTACCGAGCTTCGTGCGCGCAGTAATGTCGTGAGCGTGAACGACTTCCAGCTGACCGAAACACCTCTGCTCTCACGTTCGAGCGTCGGCCGCGCCGAGGAATTGCGGTCGGACGCCGCTGCACTGACCACGGGGTGGGCGGATGCGCTGCTTCTACGGGTGAATTCACGGGGTCAGGTCAAGGTGTCGCCGGAAGGTCAATTGGTCTTCGCCGAGGCAACCGAGTTGGGACCCGAACCGGTGCGCGGTGCGGTGTTCCTGGGAATTCGCGAGAATCGCCACGTGTGGGCAGTGCGGGTGTCGCTGCTGGCGGGCACGTTGTCCGAATTGCGGATGCTCGGCGGAACACTCGACGACGCGGACGCCGGCCTGTTGACCGGTGCCGTCGCGATTCTCAACTGGCACGACAGTGCCGGATTCAGCGCTCTCGACGGCGCACCGAGTGAGCCCACCATGTCCGGCTGGTCTCGCATCTCCACGTCCACGGGCCACGAGGAGTTTCCCCGAACCGATCCGGCGGTCATCTGCCTGGTGCACGACGGCGGCGATCGAGTTCTGCTCGCGCGTCAGCCGACCTGGCCGCAGCGGCGTTTCTCGATTCTCGCGGGATTCGTCGAGGCCGGGGAGTCGCTCGAAACGTGTGTTGTCCGCGAGATCAAGGAAGAGGTCGGTATCGACGTGCACAGCGTCCGATACCTCGGCAGCCAGCCCTGGCCGTTCCCGCGATCGGTGATGTTGGGCTTTGCCGCAATCGGCGATCCCGCCGCTCCGCTGCTGTTCGCAGACGGCGAGATCGCCGAGGGCACCTGGTTCACCAAGGACGAGGTGCGCGCCGCTCTCGAACTCGGCGACTGGGGTTCGGAAGCGGACGCGCCACTGCTGCTGCCCGGATCGATCTCCATCGCTCGCGGAATGCTCGAGAGCTGGGTCAAATAAGGGCTGGGTCAAGTAGCAGCCGGAGAAGACCTACAGACCCAGAGCCTGCTTGACCTGGTTGAGCGACGGGTTGGTCGCGACGCTGCCGTCGCCGTACTTCACGGTCGGAACGACGTGATTGCCACCGTTGACGCTGCCGACAAAGTCAGCTGCTGCCGGATCGTTCTCGATGTCGATCTCGGTGTACTCGATCCCCGACGCGTTGAGCTGAGTCTTGAGGCGGCGGCAGTAGCCGCACCACGTGGTCGAGTAGATGGTCAGGGCAGGCGCGTTTTCGGTAGAAGTCACGGCCGATATAACACCACGACCGAGAGCGTTGTTCCGTATCGGCCCGTGTTCTCTTGCGCACATACCGTCGGGCGCGGCGATTGGAGTGTCGGAACGTCCTGCCATGATGGTGCCCATGCCTGCGGACACCGGACTGGATCCAGAACAATCGGCCGCCGTGCTCGCGCCACGCGGCCCGGTGTGCGTTCTCGCGGGCGCTGGAACAGGCAAAACCCGCACCATTACACGTCGGATCGCTCATCTGGTTGCCGACGGTCACGTGTCGGCCGGTCAGGTGCTTGCCGTGACATTCACCGCTCGTGCGGCCGGGGAAATGCGTGGGCGTCTCCGTGAACTGGGCGTCGGCGGGAGTGGGCCGCAGGTCCAGGCTCGAACCTTTCACGCTGCTGCTCTCCGGCAACTGAAGTACTTCTGGCCGCAGGTTGTCGGTGACACGCCCTGGCGTCTGCTCGACCGAAAGTTCGCAGTTGTCAGTAGCGCCGCAGCTCGGGTGGGATTGTCCACCAGCACTGAAAGCGTCCGGGACCTCGCCAGCGAAATCGAATGGTCGAAGGCTTCGCTGATCGCGCCGGAGGACTACCCACGGGCGATCGCCAAGATTCGCCGTGAGGCACCGGTCGACGCCACCAAGGTGGCCCAGGTTTATGCAGCATACGAAGAGCTGAAGGCACGCGGCCAGGACGGCATGCTCCTGGACTTCGACGATCTCCTACTTCACACAGCGGCAGCTCTCGAAGAGCATTCGACGGTCGCCGACGAGTTCCGCGAGCGCTATCGCTGCTTCGTCGTGGACGAGTATCAGGACGTCACCCCACTTCAGCAGCGAGTGCTCGACGCCTGGCTGGGGGACCGCGACGACCTGACCGTGGTGGGCGATGCGAATCAGACCATTTACTCCTTCACCGGAGCCACCCCGAACTACCTGTTGGACTTCTCCCGCAAATTCCCCGAGGCGACCGTCGTCCGGCTCGAACGCGACTACCGCTCCACACCGGAGGTCGTGTCGTTGGCGAACCGCGTGATCGGTGCGGCGCGCGGGCGGATCGCCGGGACGCGTCTGCAGCTGATCGGGCAGCGCGCACCGGGGCCCGAGCCGGAGTTCATGGAGTTCGACGACGAGCCGGCCGAGGCGCTCGGCGTTGCGCGGGCGATCAAACGGCTGATCGCGGCAGGCACCCCCGCCGCCGAGATCGCTGTTCTGTACCGGATCAATGCCCAGTCCGAGGCGCACGAGCAGGCGCTCACCAAGCTCGGCATCCCGTTCCAGGTGCGCGGTGGAGAGGGCTTCTTCACCCGTACCGAGGTCCGTCAGGCAGTGGCGGCGCTGCGCCAGGCTGCCGGACGCGACGACCTCCCCGAAGGTGCAGACAACGGCGAAGCGCTGGTCTCACTCGTTCGCGCCGTGCTCGCTCCGCTCGGCCTGACCAACGAGGAGCCTTCGGGTACTCAGGCACGCGAACGCTGGGCGTCGCTCTCGGCTCTCGTGGCGCTGACCGAAGAACAACTCGTCCACGAACCCGAACTCACGCTCACCGGGCTCCTGCAGGAGCTCACGGCCCGAGCCGAGGCGCGGCACCCACCGACAGTGCAGGGTGTGACGCTGGCTTCGCTCCACGCGGCCAAGGGACTCGAATGGGATGCGGTGTTCCTGGTCGGCCTCAACGACGGCACCCTGCCGATCCAACACGTTCTCGGCGACGCCAATTCGGGCGCCGACGACGTAGCGGTGGAGGAGGAGCGTCGGCTTCTCTACGTGGGGGTGACCCGCGCTCGTGAGCATCTGCAGCTGTCGTGGGCGCTGGCGCGCAACGAGGGCGGACGCAAGTCGCGTCGTCGGTCGAGATTCCTCAACGGACTCATCCCGGAGGACTCGCCTGCCTCACGCGTCGCCGCGCCGTCGTCGGGGAACAAGAAGCGTCCGCGCTGCCGCGTGTGCGGTAAACCGCTGATCGGGACGTCGGCGACAATGCTCGGACGCTGCGAGAAGTGCCCGTCCAATGTCGACCTGGAATTGCTCGAACATCTCAAGGCCTGGCGTCTGGACAAATCCCGTGAACTCAAAGTTCCGGCCTATGTCGTCTTCAGTGACAACACGCTGATGGCTATTGCCGAACAACGACCACAAGACAATCGTGGACTGGTCTCGATTCCCGGAATCGGGCCGAAGAAACTCGACAATTTCGGCGAAGACGTCCTTGCTGTCATTCGCGGCGAACTGCGAGCGGCAACACTCGATATCTGACAACACATCTGAATCGACAACCGTGAGTTACATAACCGCAGGTCAAAAATAGGTTGTGCAGATTCGAGAGATTCTCTACTCTGGTTTTCAGTGTTACGGGGCAACCTGTGCGCAGAAACTATCCGGACCGACACGAAATGGAGGTGGCAAATAAATGACGAACTTGATCTCTTACGAAGCGTGCGCAAGCGCAAAGTTCGCTGTTGCCGCCCCCATGCTGCCGCGTGCAGCGGGATGGGCGCAGCATGCGTTCCGCCTGCGCCCTCAAGCAGCAGCAAAGAAAGCAGCTGTCGAGTCCGTGTTCTTAAGCCATCGAGGTATTTCTCGGTAGGACACATCCGTTCACTTACGGCCACGGACCCGCAGCCCCTGCGGACCGTGGCCTTTGTGTTGGATACCCCTCTTGATCTGGTTTCCGACTCGGCTCAGGTTCGCACCCATCGAACCCATATCGTGCGACACAGTTTCGCATCCGAGCACTAGGAGACCGAGTTGTCTGCCCAGACAATCCGCGTGGAATCCGAAAACTCCACCACTGCAGCAACATCCACCGACGTCACTTCGGCTGCAGTGACATTCATCGAGGTCGCCTCCACCCGCCGCGACCTGCCGTGCCGGGCATCCAACCCCGATCTCTGGTTCGCCGAAGCTCCGGCCGAACTCGAGCAGGCCAAGGCACTGTGCGCGCAGTGCCCCATCCGTTCCCGTTGTCTCAGTGCGGCTCTCGACCGCGCCGAGCCCTGGGGGGTGTGGGGAGGCGAAATCCTCGATCAGGGGGCCGTCATAGCGCGCAAGAGGCCGAGGGGGCGCCCACGCAAGCAACTCGTGTGCGCGTGAGAGCTCTATTCGGCGGAGCCGGTTTCATCCAGAACCGGCTCCGCGAACCCTGGCAACCAACGAGTCAGGATTTCCATGTACGGGGCATATGCGTCCAACTGGGCGCATATGCCGACCGAACCGAGAAGAACACGAAAGATCATCAAATACTCGGCCGGAAGGTTGAGTGCACGGGCCGTTCGGAATTGCGCACTGTTGAAGTCAGTGGCGGTTCCGGCGGCCTTTTGCAGCCATGACCGAGTGAAGTGAAATGACTCGGTCTGGATCGGGTCGGTAAACGGGCGCAGGTAATCTGCGATCTCCTTGTCGGTCACCGTGCGCCCGGGGATCACGAAACCGTTGGCGCGCAACAACTCCGTCAACTCGTCGAATTGTTCCTCGACCGCCAAGCGCACCATCGTCCCGAGAACCCGTGGCAGTCCGTTCGGGAACGGCGCTGCAGCACCGAAGTCGATGACGCCGAGTCGGCCGTCCTCGAGAAGCATGAAGTTGCCGGGGTGCGGATCACAGTGGAGCAAGCCGACGCGTGCCGGAGACGCGAAGTGGAACTCGGCGAGTAGCGCACCGGCAGCATTGCGCTGATCCGGCGTTCCACTCTCGATGATTCTGGTCAACGGGGTTGCCGTCATCCATTCGGTCACGACTACTTTCGGCGCGCTCGCAACGACGTGCGGGATCACGAACTGCGGATCCCCGTCGAATTCTTTCGCGAATGCTCGCTGATTGTTCGCCTCGATCCGATAGTCGAGTTCTTCCTCCGTGCGGGCGGTGAACTCCTCGATCACGGGTCGCACGTCGACACCGGGCATGACCGAACCGAACAGGCCGGCAAATCTGCCCAAGGTCTTGAGATCGGCGCGAAGAGCTTCGTCGGCGCCGGGGTATTGAACTTTGACAGCTACGTCACGGCCGTCCGCCCAGACGGCTCGGTGAACCTGCCCGATGCTTGCCGACGCGGTCGGTTCGTCGTCGAACGACTGGAATCGATCGCGCCACTTGGTTCCGAGTTGCTGGTCGAGCATCTTGTGTACTTGCTTGGTCGGTAGCGGCGGGGCAGCGGCCTGGAGCTTGTTCAGCGACTCGCGGTACGGTTCCGCGAATTCCTCCGGAATAGCCGCCTCCATGACGCTGAGCGCTTGCCCCAGCTTCATCGCGCCACCCTTGAGTTCGCCCAGCACCGCGAACAATTGCTCGGCAGCCTTCGCGCTCAACTGTGCGTCGATCTCTCCTTTGTCGCCGCCGGCGAGCTTGCGTCCGAAGCCCATGGCGGCGCGACCGGCCATCCCCAGGGGGATGCTCGCGAGTTTGGCAGTACGGGCAGAACTCTTGCGTGGGATCTCGGACACCACACCATCATGTCTGACTGGGGCGCCCTTTGCCCGAAACAGGTGCCAGGTATTGGCAACTGCAGGATATTTGCCGAGGCCAGCGCCTCGTTGTGATTCGATACGGACGGAGCGCGATCTCGAGCGTCGAGGACAGACTGGCTGCGGATGAAGCACCGCGCCGGTCCGCCACACCGAGAGCCGCGTCGATCTCGGCCAGGGCCAGCGCGACGCTTGCATGGATCATCGCCGATTCCGCGTGGCCCGCGCTGCCGAGTAGCTGCGCGGACAGGTGAAGCCAATGAGGGTCGAGTTCGGATCGGATGATGTCGGCGCACCGCAGGCAACTCGACTGACCCGGCAGGACTAGAGGGCCGACCACACCGTTGCCGTCCCGGATGCGGACGGAAAGGTGGGGGAGTCCGCATCGAACGAGATCGCTGACCAAGCGAGGATCTGTGACGACGTCGTCGGCCAAGACCACCAGTTGTTCGTTCCACGTGCGCACGACGTCGGTATTGCGGTAGCCCCGCGAACGTCGCGTGCTGATCCCGCCGGTGACGAGGGCGCGCTCGACGGCGTCCGAGAGAGGGCCGACGCCGTGGATCCGGACGGACGCGGCGCTTGTGCCGGCAGTGTGGACGAATCCGGAATCGGCGAGTTGCTCGAGCAACGCCTCCGTCACCGACGTCGAAATCCCGCGCTTCGACGCTTCCCAGAGGATGGTGGCGCGTGATCTCGAGCCGTCCATCGTGCGAAGGATCGACTTCACCGCCCGCGCATCGACCCCGACAGGCAGCGTCAGCAGGACGGCGCGTCCCGGTGTCCATCCCAGCTGCAGCCGACCGTCCGGGCGTGACAGAACAGCGATCCGTGGATCCCATCGGGGTCCCACGGATCGCTGTGTGTTCTGTGTCGTGCTGTTGTGTATCGCGCTGTTCTGCGTGTCACCGGTCATCGCTCGATGCTGGCATGACGCGCGGCCGGCGAGTCCCCTTCAGCGGCAGTTATCCACAGGCCGTCAGCTTGGCTGAACTGCGAAAATGTGTCGAGAAGGAATTACTTCTCTTCGTCGTCCTCGCGGGTCTTGTCCATCGCTGCCTCAGCCGCACGCTCTTTTGCCTCGACGGCTTCGAGCTGGGCGATCGGGTCGTCGAAATTGCCGGCTTCGCCGCCGCCGAGGACACGGGCGACAAACCCGTCCGGTGCGTCGAGATCGCTCGAATCGGGCATGAGGTCGGGATGTGACCAGACACCGTCACGAGTATCCATACCGGCTTCCGCAGTGAGCTTCTGCCACAATCCGGCCGCTTCACGGACCTTACGAGGACGAAGTTCCAGTCCGACGAGCGTCGCAAAGGTCTGTTCGGCCGGTCCACCGGTGGCACGGCGACGCCGCAACGTCTCGCTCATCGCGGCGACACCGGGCAGTCGCTCGCCGAGTGCGGCGGTGACAACCGTCTCCACCCAACCCTCGACCAGCGCAAGCAGTGTCTCGAGACGCTCGAGGGCGGCCTTCTGCTCCGGTGTGTTCTGCGGCTCGAACGTGCTCTGCTGCATCAGCGCTTCGAGCTTGCTCGGATCGGTGAGAGCAGACGGGTCGAGGTCCTTGGCGAATTCTTCCATCGCCGAGAAGTCCATCGTGATCCCGCGGGCGTACTCTTCGACTGTCGCGAGGACGCGCTGGCGCAGCCACGGAACGTGACTGTAGAGGCGCTGATGAGCTGCTTCCCGCGCGGCGAGGAACACGAGAACTTCCTGATGCGGCTGTTCGAGGCCCTCACTGAAAGCCTGAACCGCAGCGGGGAGAAGGGCCGCGGTGCCTTCGGGTCCGAGGGGCAAGCCGATGTCTGTGGAGGAGAGCACCTCGGTGGACAATTGACCCAGTGCCTGGCCCAATTGCGAGCCGAACGCGAGTCCGCCCATCTGGCCGAGCATGCCCAGCATCGGGCCCGCCATCTGCTGTGCTTCCGCGGGAAGTCCCTGGACCCACATGCCAGCTACCTTCTCGGCTACCGGATCACAGAGTCGCTTCCACGTGTCGATCGTGTTGTCGAGCCAGTCGTTCGGAGTCCATGCGAGGGTCCGGCTCGCTCCGGCGGGGAGCGTTGTCGCGGCGTCCAGCCACATCTCTGCCAGGTGCGCTGCGTCGGCGATCGCCTTGACGTTGCCCTCGGTGATCGGTGTGACCGACCCGATCTGTTGGCGTGCCAGCTTCTTGGCGATGTCGTAGTTCACCGGGCCGGACGAACCGCTCTGGCCCATCGACGAGCCCATTCCGCTCAGCATCTGACCGAACTGGGTGAGCATCTGGCCGAGTTGAGCCGGATCGAATCCCTCACCGCCCGCGCCGAACCCGAACGGCATGTCACCACCCCCGAACGGATTGCCACCCGCCGCGTTCTTGTCGCGATCGGGATCGTCGTCGGAGTTGGAGAAGCCGAACGGCATATTGCTCATACCTCAACGGTACAAGGCTCGAGCGGTCGGAGTCGCCCTCCGAGTCACGCTGACGGCGAACACGCAGTGCGCTCAGGCGGTGCGATCGGTGCTCCGGCGCCTTCGCGCTTTACTCTGGATCAGGTGAATCGACGGATAGTGACGCTCTTGGCCGCACTCGCACCCATCGTCGTGTTGGGAGTCGTCGGAACAATGGTCACTGTTCCTTATGTCGCGCTCGGTCCGGGCCCCACCTTCAACACGCTCGGCGACGTCGACGGTAAGCCCGTTGTCGACATCCAGGGGGCCGAGGTCGATCCCACCGACGGCAACCTCAACATGACAACGGTGTCTGTTCGCGACGGCCTCAACATCTTCGAAGCATTCGGACTGTGGGCGAGTGGCAGCAACGGACTCGTCCCGCGCTCGGAGATCTATCCGCCCGAGAAGTCGAAGGAAGAGATCCAGCAGGCCAACACCGCCGACTTCCAGCAGTCCGAGGACAGTGCCGAGTTGGCCGCACTCCACTATCTCGGCAAGCCGGTGGCACTGACTGTTTCGAAGGTGACCCCCGACGGTCCCGCTGCGGGTGCGCTGCAAGAAGGTGATGTCCTGGTCAAGATCGGTGACTCTCCGGTGACCACGATCAGCGGCGTGCAGGACACGGTCGGGGCGATTGCGCCCGGCACTCCGATCAACGTCACCGTCATTCGCGCGGGCGTGGAGACCGTTGTGCCGGTCACCGTCGGGGCGCGGCCCAACAAGCCCGAATCGGGTTACCTCGGCGTCACTCCGAACGAGGTCCCGGACGTCCCCTTCACGGTGCAGTTCAACCTCGCCGACATCGGTGGTCCTTCTGCCGGACTGATGTTCACGCTGGCCTTGGTGGACAAGCTGACTCCGGGGGAGCTCAACGGCGGAAAGTTCGTGGCCGGAACGGGCACTATCGACTCCGCCGGTGAAGTGGGTCCGATCGGCGGTATCAGGTACAAGTTGATCGCCGCGTCCGAAGCAGGTGCGGAGACGTTCCTCGTGCCGGCCCAGAATTGTGACGAGGCGAAACAGAATGCGCCGGACGGGCTTCGACTCGTCAAGGTCGACAACCTGCCCGGCGCAGTGGACTCACTCGAGAGCCTCAACACCGGCGGCGACGCACCCCGCTGCTGAAAGCAGTCCCTGTCAGTCTTCTTCGACCTCGTCGAGCGTCGCGTACAGCGCGTGCACGAGGTGAGGTGCGAGACCGTCGTAGGTGAGCAGTTCCAGGTCGCCGTACGGATCCGCATCTTCGTCGGGACGCATCTGCAACAGCGACAGCGAAGGACCGTCACGCAGCACGCCGACGAACAGTCGAGCTTCGCGTCGATCGGGATGCGCGTTGGCAGTCAGTCGAGCGACCTCGTCCGCCGCGTGCTGATCGGTCAACACCGGCGCTGTGGCGTGGTCGAGATCAGATTCCGCCTCGGGCGGTAGGACGACGATTTCCTGCACCAGGATGCAACCCTGCACAGACTCGGGCCAATGCGTCGTTGCCAGGAACTCGTCGAGTGCCCGTGAACCGCCGATGATGTCCTCGGGGAGCGATTCCTGCTCGATCGGTGTGTATTCGGCACCCTCGGCGAGTTGGTCCAGCAGTCCGGGTTCGGCTGCGGCGAGCATTTCGGTGGGTACCAACGCGTACAGCTTCGGCGGTTGATCCCAGCCTTCGGCGTCGATGTGGTCGACTACTTCATGAACGCACCGGGCGAGGGCACTCGGTGATCTGCTCATATTCTCTTCACTCACACGTTCATCCTCGCACCTTCTGCCTGGCTTCCCGCTCTCCGTGTTGTCAACCCGTGACCGTTGTTACGTAGAGTGGTCGGAAACGGCCAAGTCCACTCGGGCGTGGCCGCAGTGATCGATGCAATCGGTTGCGACGCCACGGCGTCGCCAAATCTTGGAGCGTGGCACGTGGGCATGCGGCCCCCCGCAGGTTTACCCTCTCTGTCCAGACGCAGTCGAATCTTGTTGGTGGTGGCTGTCGTTGTGGCGGCCTTGCTGCTCGTGGGGCCGCGACTGATCGGCATGTACACGGACTGGTTGTGGTTCGGCGAAGTCGGCTTCCGTGGTGTGTTCACCAAGGTTCTGCTGACACGATTCGTTCTCTTCCTCGTTGTCGGAATTGTCGTCGGAGCCATCGTGTGGCTCGCGATGCTTCTCGCGTACCGTGCACGTCCGGTGTTCGTCCCGGTCTCCGGACCCAATGACCCGATTGCGCGCTACCGCACCACCGTCATGTCGCGACTTCGTCTGTTCGGCGTGATCATTCCGGTAGCGATCGGCATCCTGTCCGGTCTCATCGCGCAGGCCAACTGGGTCACCATCCAGTTGTTCCTCAACGGTCAGCAGTTCGGCATCACCGATCCCCAGTTCCATCTGGACGTCGGCTTCTACACCTTCGATCTGCCGTTCTACCGCTTCGTTCTGAACTGGTTGTTCGTCTCGATCCTGCTGGCATTCGTGGCGAATCTGATCACCCACTACGTTTTCGGTGGAATCAAATTGGCCGGGCGCGCTGGGACATTCACCACTGCCGCTCGTATTCAACTCGCAGTTATCGCCGGAACCTTCGTGCTCCTCAAGGCGGTTGCGTACTGGTTCGATCGATACTCGTTGATGTCGAGCAGTCGTAAGGAACCGACGTTCACCGGTCCGGGCTTCACCGACATCAATGCGGTGCTGCCGGCGAAGCTCATTCTGTTGTCCATCGCAGTCATCTGCGCCTTGGCGTTCTTCGCGTCGATCTTCACGCGGGATCTTCGGATACCGGCCATGGCAGTCGCTCTCCTGGTTCTCTCGTCGGTGCTCGTCGGTGCGGTCTACCCGATGATCGTCGAGCAGTTCTCCGTCAAGCCCAATGCGGCGCAGAAGGAGAGCACGTACATCGAGCGGAACATCGAAGCGACTCGTCAGGCGTACGGGATCACCGAAGAGAACGTCGACTACGTCGACTACCCGGGCATCGGCACCAAGCAGCCCCAAGATGTTCCGGCCGACCGGACCACGATCGCGAACACACGACTGTTGGATCCGACGATCCTGTCGCCGACGTTCACCGCTCAGCGTCAGCTCAAGAACTTCTACGGGTTCCCGCAGACGCTCAACGTCGACCGTTACGAACAAGACGGACAGTTGCGCGACTTCGTTGTCGCAGCGCGTGAGCTGTCGCCGAACAACCTTTCCGGCAACCAGACGGACTGGATCAACAAGCACACGGTCTACACGCATGGCAACGGCTTCGTCGCGGCCCAGGCAAACGAAGTCACGGCCGTGCAGGGCGACAGTCAGAACAACACCGGTGGTTACCCGATCTACTCGGTGAGCGACCTGACGACCACACCCGAGAACGAGAACCTCAAGGTGGACAATCCTCGTTCGTACTACGGCGAGGTGATCAGTCAGTCGGATGCCGATTACTCGATCGTCGGTTCCGTCGACGGTGAGGGACCGCGGGAGTACGACACCGACACCTCGAAGTACACCTACACAGGCTCGGGTGGCGTTTCGATCGGCAACTGGTTCAACCGTCTTGCATTCGCGGCGAAGTACACCGAGCGCAACATCCTGTTCTCGAGTGCAATCGGCTCGAACTCCAAGATCATCTTCAAGCGTGATCCGAAGGAAAGGGTCGAGGAGGTCGCGCCTTGGCTGACGACTGACGGCGCTGCTTACCCCGCAGTGGTCGACGGCAAGATGCAGTGGATCATCGACGGCTACACCACTGCCCAGGACTACCCGTACGCGCAGCGCAGTTCGCTCGACGGTTTGGTCGAGGACAGTATCGACCAGACGACCGGGCGCCTCATTCCGCGCCAGGAGTTCTCCTACATCCGCAACTCCGTGAAGGCCACGGTCGATGCCTACGACGGCACCGTCACGCTGTACCAGGTCGACGAGCAGGATCCGGTTCTGAAGGCGTGGATGGGGGTCTTCCCGGACACGGTCAAGCCGAAGAGCGAAATTTCGGACGACCTGCAGGCGCACTTCCGGTACCCGGAAGACATGTTCAAGGTCCAGCGCGAGATGCTGGCGAAGTACCACGTCGACGATCCGAGTGAGTTCTTCACCAACAACGCGTTCTGGTCGGTTCCGAGCGATCCGACGATCGACACGACCGCCAACCAGCCGCCGTACTACGTGCTGGTGGGCGACAAGGACACCGCGAAGGCGGATTTCCGTCTGACCAGTCCGATGGTCGGGTTCAGTCGTGAGTTGCTGTCGGCCTACATTTCGGTGGCGAACGACAAGGAGAACTACGGCAAGTTCACGGTGCTGCAGTTGCCAACCGATACGCAGACTCAGGGTCCACAGCAGGCGCAGTCGGCGATGACGTCGGATTCGCGTGTTGCTTCGGAAGTGTCACTACTCAAGCAGTCGAACAAGATTCAGTACGGAAACCTGCTGACTCTGCCGATTGCCGAGGGCGGAATCCTCTACGTCGAGCCCTTGTATTCGCAGCGAAACTCGCAGAACGCGTTCCCTCAGTTGGCGCGTGTGCTGGTGAGCTTCAGCGACACCAACGGCATTCGGATCGGTTATGCACCGACCGTCTCCGAGGCGATCAGTCAGATTTGGCCGGGCGCGGGTTCGGCAGCGACGGTCACCCAGCCGGCACCCGATCCGGATACCGGAGCGCAACCGGAAACGCCGACAACTCCGACGGCACCGGCCCCGCCGGCTTCTTCGGACGACGTCACGAAGGCACTGGCCGAGGTCAATTCGGCAATGGCGGCATTGAAGTCGGCGCAACAGAGCGGTGACTTCACCAGCTACGGTGCTGCGCTCGACCGCCTGCAGAAGGCTGTTGACGCGTACCAGGCGCTGCCGAGGTAAGCAGCGTCAGTTCGTGAACAGCGTCAGTTCGTGAACAGCAGAAGGCCCACCATCCGTTCGGATGGTGGGCCTTCTTGTGTGCTCAGGTGAAACTGTACGAGCTGAATCAGCGCAGTGCTGCAACGATCGGTGCGTTGGCATCGGAGAGCTGCTGGAACTGTGCTGCGAAGCCGTACTGGCCGGCGAGGTCACGAGCGGTGTCGTAGGCCTGCTGTGCGGCGGGCTTGAGCTCGGCCGGGATCTCGAGGGCGGGTGCAACTGCGGGTGCCTCGGCGACGGGAGCCGGTGCCGCTGCGGGAGCTTCTTCGACTGCGGGCTCGCTCGCGACGGTCAGACGCTGGCCGCAGACGGGCCATGCGCCGGGGCCCTGGCTCTGCAGGGTGTTCTCGGCGACGCGGATCTGCTCTTCCTTGGAAGCGTTGGCGGGCGAGCCGCTGCCACCGTTGGCGGTCCAGGTGCTCTGCGAGAACTGCAGGCCGCCGTAGTAGCCGTTGCCGGTGTTGATGTTCCAGTCGCCACCGCTCTCGCACTGTGCGACGCCGTCCCAATTGTGGGTGGCTGCGGAAGCGGTGCCGGTGCTGATGGTGAGGGGCACTGCGACAAGTGCGCCGGCTACTGCCAATGTGCCGAGTGCACGCTTGCTGATGCTGGTGTACGTCATGTCGGGGTAAATCCTCTCCGCGCTTGCTGACATCGGCGGGCCTGCGGGTCGGCGGTGGTGCTGGCTTTCCCGGGCGCTTGTCTCTCCGTGTCTCTGCCCCTCGAAGGTTTCGGGGGTTCCGATCCCGCGGGGCAGAGTCGAGCAGCGGCGGGTCGGCGTTCGCCCGGTTGATTCGGGCCGGGACCGACCGTACGGGAGCGCTGAACGAGGGTCGATTCGCAAATTTCCGGACCTTCTGGTCTGCTCCCACTGGCGAACTCCGACGTTTACGCTGGTAGAGCCTTTCCGATGCGGTTTCGAGGTACGTTCGTTACATGCCTGTTATGTGTTGATGCTCACGGGCATTTTGTGAAGCCAGTCACTCGGATTTGCGACTTTCAGGCGTGTATTTCACTCCAGCGCAGGCGATTTGCGTTCCGTTCATCTGCTCGTGTAACTTTGTCCATGCATCGCGGGGTGGAGCAGCTCGGTAGCTCGCTGGGCTCATAACCCAGAGGTCGCAGGTTCAAATCCTGTCCCCGCTACTAGAAAAGGACCGCCGTACTGGATTCCAGTGCGGCGGTCCTTTTTTGCGTGCGTCCGTCGTAGGGTTGCGACGTGCGATTCTCGAAGGTGCCCCTGTTATCGGTCGTCACCGCTTTTCTGGCGATTGCGGCGTCGGTGCTCTCTGCGAGCAATGCTGCAGCCGGTGGATGGGTCGAGGCGGGGAAGCGCGTGGTCTTCATCGTTCCGGGCCAGCAGCTCTACAGCTCAGGTGAAGCCCATCAAGCGCCTTACCGCGCCCTCGACGAGGCACTGCAGGATGCGGGCTACGAGACGCATTTCGTCGATGCACCCGGCAAAACGATTGCCGAAGATGCCGAACTGATCGCCGAGTCGATTCGCACCTACGCTGCTGACGCCACATACGTCGGCGTAGTCGCGCACAGTGCGGGCGGACTGAGCGCCCGGTATTACGCGAAATTCTTCGGTGGCTCGGACATCGTGGATTCATACGTCGCTATTGGCGCTCCGCAGTACGGCAGCCCCGGTGGCTGCGTGCAGGGCCCCGCCGACGGCTACGACACCTGTATGTTCTCCGAAGTTCTCACCAAGCTCAATGCAGGTGAGGACACTCCTGGTCCTGCCTACTATTCGGTGGTGCAGAGCTCGGGCGAGTGGGCGGACGGTCGGCTGGACGGGGGCCAGTGCCGGGTGTACGTCGATGGCGTTCCCGGTTCCGGAACCGGAGCAGACCACCTGACCGAGCTCGAGCACCCCGAGGTGATCTCGGGAGCGATCAGCGCGTTGGGGCGCGACTGTGTCGGCACTTTCGTGGACGAGAACGACGGCGACATCACGTGGCCGGACACGTTGTTCCCGTCCTTCCGGTAAAGCTTCAGGTCCGGGTTGTTCGGACGAGTAGCCCGGCCACGTGCGCGCTCGCGGCGGTTCTCGCTCCCAAGGCGTCACCAGATTCGATGGCCGCGACTATACGAGCGTGCTCGGTGACAGCGATCCGGCGATTGAGCTCGAGGCTCCACATGTCCGAACGGTAGAGATGTGACTGCCCATCCAGACGGTGCAGGGCTTTACTGAGTGGGTGATTGCATGCAGTCTCACGAATCAACGTGTGGAACTCGAGGTCCAGCTTCGAATCCCGACGCTGATCCGGCGGACTCTCGAGAAGTTCGCGTTGCACCTGCACCATCTTGCTGAGCTGCGAGACGGTTTCGTGAGTGGCATTCGCCGTCGCGTTGAACGCTGCGAGACCGTCGAGCACCTCACGCACCTCGAAAACAGCGCGCAGCGACTCCGCGTCCAGCGAATCGACTTTTGCACCCGCATTTCGGGTGTGGACGGCGATGCCCTCGTAGATCAACTGCTGCACGGCCTCGCGGACCGGCGTTCTACTGACATTGAGTTTGCTCGCCAGCGCGGGAACACTCAGCGGTGTCCCCGGCGCCAGCTCTCCCGAAAAGATCAGTTCGCGAAGCGTCTCGTGCACGGACTCGGTGAGCAACGCTCGTTCGGTGGTGGTCATCTTGTCCTCACTTCGATCCTGCACGATATCGACGGTACCCGGGAGCGCCACCCGGCACCGTCACCCGGCGGCGCGCACCCGGTCAGCGCTGCGACGGTCGACCTCGGGCGCCGTCGCGCCTTTCAGTCCGGCCACCTTGGCCGCGATGTTCTCGGCGATCGTGATCGGCGGGTATCCCACTTCGCCCGATGTGAGAGTTCCTGGCAGTGCTTCGATGACGGCGTCGTAGTTTCCGTCGAAAAAGAATGCGGCAGAGCGACGTCGGATGATCTGGCCGTCGACGATCGGCGGGTCGACTCGGTGCACTGTCGAGCGCCATCGGTCGTTCGTCCAGCGCGCCATCGCGTCACCGAGGTTGATCAAGAGTGCGCCGTCGGCAGGTTGGACGTCGTGCCACACGCCGTCGGTACTCAGAACTTGTAGGCCCGGAACCTGATCTGCCCACAGGATGGTCAAGATTCCGAAGTCGGTGTGAGCGCCCATTCCCGTCATGTCGCCGGAGATCCGGATCTCGCCCTCGGGCAGTGCGTAGTTGTTCATCTTCATCGCGTCGATCGAGTGGTCGAGCATCGAATCGAAGTACCCGGGCTGCAATCCGAGGGCGTCGGTGAAGGCACACATCAGGATTCGTGCCAAACTCTGTGCCTGGCGGAAATACTCTTCGATTGCCGGTCGGAAGCCGGGCGCAGCGTCGGGCCAGGTGTTGGCGGCGTAGCTGGACTCGGGTAGCTCGACGCCCGGATAATCGCTCACCTCCGTACCGACGACTATCGCTTCGTAGAAGTCGTTCATCTGGTTTGCAGACGCGACGCCCAGGCTCATGCTGAGTGATTCCGACTTCGGCGGTGAGTAGCCACGGTTCTCGGACGAGGGGCGGCGATAGTTGTTCTTGAGCGCAAGTGGGAGCGCAAAGAACTCGTCGAGGGCGTCGGCCAGGCCGTCGGTCGCTGACTGTGGAATGTCGTGTCCGACAATCTGTATGAAGCCGACGTCCCGGCACGCGCGATCGAGTTGAGCTGCCACTTCCGCACAGGCAGTGCTGTTGGTGGCGTTTGTAACCGTTGCCTCGCCGCGGAGGTACGGGCTGATATCGATCGTAGGAATTTCGAAGACAGGAGTTTCGTGGGTCATTTAAAGTCCTTGCGGCCGGACGTGTGCCACTTACCGACGAGCACACGTGAGAGGAATCCAAAGGCAGAGAAGACGAGGACGCCGAACACCGACGCGATCACGATCGCGGCGATCAGATCCTCGGACTGAAGGCGGCTTCGGTAGACGTCGAGCAGCGTTCCGATCCCGGGTTGTCCTTTGGCGAAGAACATGTCGCCGATGATGGCGCCGACGACAACGAGGCCGGATGCGGTACGGATACCGGTGAGAATGGCCGGCATTGCCGCTCGCAGTTCGAGTTTCACCAGTCGATCCCACCGCGACGCTCGTCCGAGGGTGAAGAGTTCGTGCAATCCGCGATCGACCGACTGTAATCCGAAGTGTGTGTTGGTGATGATCGGGAAGGCTGCGATGAGAACACACACCAGAGTACGAGCGGTCATGCCGTAGCCGAACCAGAGGCCGATGAGGGGCACGACGGCGAGGATGGGAATGACTTGCAGCACAACGGCGTACGGATAGACGATCCGCTCGATCCACTTGGCTTGGCTCATCAGCACACCGGTTCCGACGCCGACTGCCACCGCGACGACGAAGCCGACCAGCGCAACCTGCGCCGTCACGGCGAGGGCTTCGAGCATGGGAGAGAGATGTTTCCAGTCGAGCAGCGACTTGGTCAGCACCTGACTCGGTGGCGGGAGGAGAAACCGACGTTCAGGAGAGAGGACGAGATAGCTGACGATCGACCAGGCCGCGACCGCGCCGGCAAGGGAGAGCAGCGGATAAAGGACGAGGGCGCCGAGCGCTCTCATTCGCGAGTTCCGTCCGTTCTGTGCCTCTGCTTGTGTGGTGGTCGCAGAGTCAGAGCGAACCGCGGTCGTGCGTGTGGTGTTGCCTCGCCCAACTGCAAGAACTTCGGTCATCGTAGGCTCCCTTGCAGACTGGCCGAGATATCGGCGACGTATTCGGTGTAGCGGGCGTCGTAGCGCAGTTCCGGGCTACGTGGGTAAGGGAAATCGATGTCGACGACCGAATGTATTCGTCCGGGCCTGGCGGTCATGACAACCACCTTGCTTGCCAGGTACACGGCCTCGGATACCGAGTGCGTGATGAACATCGAGGTGAATCCTTTTTCGGTGTACAACCTTTGAAGCTCCACCTGCATCTCCAGGCGGGTCATCTCGTCGAGTGCGCCGAAAGGTTCGTCGAGGAGCATCACAGCGGGTGCGAGCGTGAGGGCGCGAGCCAACGACACGCGCATCTTCATTCCGCCGGACAACGCATTGGGCAGTTGCTGTGCAAAGTCCGCAAGGCCTACCGCGCGGATTGCCTCGTCGGCGCGCAACTTTCGCGCTGCTTTGTCGCCGCCACCGAGTTCGGCTGACAATTCGACGTTGGCCTGCACATTCCGCCAGGGGAGAAGGGTCGGCTCCTGGAAGATGAAGCCTACTGATTCGGTGTCGAGGGCAACCGCGCCGCTCGTCGGTCGTTCGAGGCCGGCCGCCATGCGCAACAAGGTCGACTTGCCACAGCCGGAGGGTCCGACCACGGCGACAAATTCTCCCCGCTCCACGTCCAGATCGATGCCGTCCAGCGCGACTGTGCCGGTGTCGAACTTCTTGACGACGTCGGAAAAGACCATCTGCATCGGCGCGGTGAGTTTGCGAGCGTCGGCATCCTGCATCGTGTTCGCGAGTTCCATCTGAGCCTCCGGTTCAATAATGCATGCAAACGTTCTTCAAGATCTACGACATATCTTGGATTGCATGTATGTCGTCGAGATTGCTGAATGTAAATGTGAGGTGACATTGCAGGTAAGGAAAGGATCTTGGCCTGCGTTACCTGATGGAAACAACCAGGCGATTGCATGTAATCCAAGTGCTGCAGAGTGTGCTCATCGGATCACCCTTCTTGGTTCGCCCCCATCCCAATTGTTTTCACGAAGGAGACGCTGTGTATTCGAATCGCAAGGTGTATTCCAATCGCAAGAGTGTGGGAGTGGCCGGCGTGGCACTGGCCATGTGTGCGGCCATCGGATTGACTGCTTGCAGCTCCAGCGAAGCCGATACGGCCACAGCCGAATCGCTCGAACCCGCCGCCGAGGCTCAGAACCTGGCGGGGCTCTGTCCGGAAAACGTTGTGGTTCAACTTCAATGGCAGCCACAGTCGGACATGGGAGCACTGTTCGAGATGCTGGGTCCCGGGTACTCGGTCGACACCGATGACAAGTCGGTCAGTGGAACTCTCGTTGCGGGAGGGAAGGACACCGGAGTCGACCTGACCTTGCGAGCCGGGGGACCGGCAATCGGGTTCCAGTCCGTGAGCTCCCAGATGTACGTCGACGATTCGATCACCCTCGGACTCGTGCACGGCGATCAGGTGATTGCGGCGGCAGCAAGTCAGCCCGTCGTGGCCGTTACTCCACTGCTCAAATACAGTCCGGCAATCCTCATGTGGGACAAAGAGTCTTATCCGGACTGGACGAGTGTCGCCGATATCGGTAAGTCCGACGCGAGTGTCGTCGTTTCGAAGGAACAGCTCTTCCCGCAGTGGCTCGTGGCAAAAGGACTACTGAAGCAGTCCCAGCTCGACACGAGCTACGACGGAGCTCCGTCGCGCTTTGTCGGTGACCCGACCATTGCTCAGCAAGGATTCGCGAATTCGGAACCGTACACGTACGAGAAGGAGACGCCGGCATGGGACAAGCCGGTTTCCTATGACCTGCTGAAGGATTCGGGTTTCGACATCTATGCCTCCAATGTTTCCGTCCGTGCCGACAAGGTCGAGACACTCTCGCCGTGCTTGAGCAAGCTGGTTCCGATCATTCAGCAGGCCACGGCCGACTACATCACCGCGCCGGATACCGCGAATGCCGCCATTGTCGACGTCGTCTCGCAGGACGTGTCGTTCTCGCCGTACACCGAGGGTGAGGCGGCGTTCAGTGCCCAGCTCCTGAAAGAGAAAGGCCTGATCGCGAATGAGGCGGACGGCTCCGTCGGGACGTTCGACATGACCCGAGTCGCCCATACCGTCGAAGAACTCAAGCCCATCCTGATCGCCGGGGGTGCGGCGATACCGCAGTCACTGACCGCGGAAGATATCTACACCGACAAGTTCACCGATCCGTCCATCGGAATCCGCTGAAGGAGCTGACAGTAAATGACTTACGACATGACAGAACTCAACCGCGAGACCCGCATGGGTGGCCTGGGTACCGAGACGACTGACCGCGAGGTCCGAAGAATCGATCTCGCGGACTTCGAGAACCGGCGCAGCGAGATCGCCGAGGAGTTGTGGTCGGCAGCGACCGACATCGGGTTCTTCCAAATCGTCAATCACGGAATCGATCTGGACCAGGTCCGCGAGGCTTTCGCGGCGGCCGAGGGATTCTTTGCGCTCCCCGCCGAGGTCAAAGCGCAGTATCCGCTCAAGAAGGGTTTCAACTCCGGCTGGGAGAGTATGACGCAGGTGCGTCCGTCCATCGGAACACCTGATCAGAAAGAGTCCTACCAGGTGACCCGCCCGCATATGGGAGATCTGTGGCCCACAGCAGACGAATTGGCCGGGTTCCGTGAGACGATCCTGGACTTCGAAGCCAAGTGCTGGGGCATTGCGATGGATCTGCTCTCGTGCTTCGCCGAGAAGCTCGGATTCGAACGAGACTTCTTCACCAAGGCGCACGATCCGTCGGTGGCGAGCTACCAGAGCACACTGCGGCTGCTGCATTACTTCCCCCTTGCCGCCGACGCGGATGTCGAAGGGATGTGGCGCGCCGGTGCGCACACCGATTTCGATTGCCTGACTTTGCTTTTCCAGCGTGACGGTCAGGGTGGTTTGCAACTGTGCCCGGGCAAGGAGATGGACACCCAGGAATGGACGTCGGTGGTGCCGGCCGAGGAAGCGATCACCTGCAATATCGGCGACATGCTGATGAGATGGAGTGATGACGTCCTGCCGTCGAACTTTCATCGGGTGAAGAGTCCCGGCGTGACCGACTACCGGGGACCTCGCTACAGTCTCGCGTTCTTCGCTCAGGCGAACCGCGACGTGACCATCGAGGGCCCCGCGGGCAAGTACCCTCCGATCACCGCGGAGGGCTACATCGACCAGCGAGTACGCGCGAACTTCGCACGTTGATCCGCACCCGTTCCGTCACACACTTTCAGGAGAATTGTCGATGACTACCGCACACCGGAACTCGGCCGACACGATCGTCACGGACGTCACGCTCTACAGCGGCGGCCAATGGCTGAGCGGCCGCGATGTCGTCGTCTCGAACGGCGTTGTCGAATCGATCGAGGTTTCCGCCGGGAGCGCCGGCGCAGGCAGTGTGGACGGATCGGGGGCGTATCTGATCCCGGGGTTCGTCAACACCCATACGCACCTTCAACAGTCACTGATGCGTGGGATCGCCGAAGGGACACCGCTTCTCGAATGGTTGCTTGCGGTCGCGGAAGAGTCCGTCCAGATCACTCCGGAGCGCGCGTACGCGGCCGCCGTCGCAGCATCGTTGGAAGCGTTGCGCAGCGGTACGACGACCCTGGTCGAACACATGTGGCCGCACCCGTCCAGTGAGGTTCACGACGCTGTGATCCGGGCGTTGCGCGACACCGGGATTCGAGCAGTGTTGGGGCGCGGGGCCGCAGACAGGGCGGATCCGACGAGGAAGTGGGGGTTTGATCCACGGCTGATGCAGCCACTCGGAGATGTTCTCGCACATACAGATCAGATGATGCACGACGTGACTGGTTCCCGCGTCGACGTGGCAGTGGCGGTACCGAATCCGCGATCGCTGACCCCGGAGGGGATGTCGGCAGTGCGTGAATTCGCGCAGTCTCGCGACATGACGGTCTCGATCCACCTGCTCGAGACGCAGACCGACAACACGATGTGTACCGAACATGCAGGCGTGAACGCTGTCGACTACCTCGATTCCCACGGATTTCTGTGGGATCGGGTGCTGGCGGTCCATTGCGTCGAACTCGACGACCGTGGCCAGAAAGTGTTGGCGGAGCGCGGCGTCGGAGTGTCGTACAACCCGGTCAGCAACATGCGCCTCGGCAGTGGGATCGCACCGGTCCCGAGCTTCCTCGACGCGGGGATCGCGGTGGGGTTGGGCGTGGACGGTGCGGCCAGCAACGACACCCAGGACATGCTGGAGACGCTGCGCACGGGCGCCTACGTGCAGCGAGCCGCCCGCGGTCGCGCCGACCTGTTAGGCTTCGAAGCCATGATCGACATCGCGTCCGGCGGCGCGAACGCAGCGCTCGGTCTGCCCGCCAGGTCCGGCGGAATCTCCGTCGGTGATCCCGCTGACCTCACCATGATTCGGTTCGAACGAGACTTCGGTTGCCTCCCGGTACGAGATCCGGGTGCGTCCATTCTCACGACGGGAAGTCGTCAGATCGTAGACACGGTGTTGGTTGCAGGCGAGGTCGTGATTCGCGACGGGCATTCGACCCGCGTCGACGAGGTGGAATTGATCCGGACGCTCAGCGCATTGTGACTGCGCTCAGTCCTCACTGACCTCCATTTCGATGAGGACGCGGCGCAACAACTTTCCTGTGGCGTTTCGGGGAAGTTCGTCGATGAAGACGATCTCGCGGGGAACCTTGTAACGGGCCAGGTTGGACCGAACGTGGTCTTTCAATTCGTCGGAGTTCTGCTCGGCGCCGTGAGCGACGACGACAAAGGCTCGCAGGCGGTGGCCGAAGTCGGCATCTTCGACTCCGATCACGGCGGCTTCCAGGACGTCCTCGCGGTCGGCGAGGAGGTTCTCGACTTCGAGGGGGTAGACGTTCTCGCCGCCGGAAACGATCATGTCGTCGTCGCGGCCGTCGACGAAGAGGAGGCCGTTGGCGTCGAAGTGTCCGACGTCGCCGGTGGAGAGAAGTCCGTCGATACGTTCCTTGTCCCGTCCGTCGGTGTAGCCCTCGAAGCTCAGTCCGCTCGCGACGAAGATTCGGCCGATCGTGTGGGGAGTGGTAATTCTCTTGTTGTTTTCGTCGAAGAGTTCGACGTGGCACGTCACTGGAGCTCGGCCCGCGGTTCCCGGAGCGATGGTCAGGTCCTCGGGAGTCGCGACCGTAGCCACGGCGACCTCGGTGGATCCGTACAGGTTGTAGAGGACGTATCCGAACGAGGCAGTGACTCGCTTACACAAGTCGGGGGAGAGCGACGAACCTGCCGAGAAGATGATCTTCAGGTTCGACGTGTCGTACTTGGACAGCACCTCGGGGCCGAGGTCGATGATACGAGCGAGCATCGTCGGGACCACTACCAGACTGTCGCACTTGTGTTGCGCGACAAGTTTGATCGTGTTCTCCGGGTCGAACTTTCGATGCATGATCACGGTCTGCCCGAGCGCCAAGGCGAGAGCGAACTGCGAGACGCCGGTGCCGTGGAAGGCCGGGGCGGCCATCATCATGGTCTGTCCGCGGCGCAACGGAACGCGGTCGAGGAACTGCGCCGAAGCGAGCGGGGAGGTGTGGCCACGCGGCGCACCCTTGGGAGTTCCAGTCGTACCGCTGGTGAGGAGAACGAAGCCACCGTTCTTCTCGGGAGCCGGCACCGACGACGTGGTGCGACCGGCGATGGCCTCGTCGAGAGTCGTCGCTGAGGAGCTTTCGGCCGACGCGTCCGTCTCCGGCCACGAGCGATACCGGACGACGTCGCCTGGCAAGGCATCGGCGACGTTCGCGAACTCGTCGTCGTAGACGAAGGCGACAACCTTCTCGCGCGCGGCGACGTCCACAAGTTGGGGCCGAGCGAAGCCCGTGTTCATGAGTACGAGCTTGGTTCCGTTCTTTGCCGCAGCCAGCATGGTCAGCACCAAGCCACGATGGTTGCGACACATCGCGCCCATGACGGAGTCGGACGTGATGCCGTCCGCCTGCCATGCTCGGACCAACGCGTTGCTCTGACGTTCGAGTTCGGCGTAGGTGATGGGTCCACGTTCGTCGATGATCGCCACCGCGTCGTAGCCGTTCTCGGCGTGCGCGTGGACCGGCCCGGCGAAGGGCCCGTACTTGTCTACCGCTGCAATGGATTTGAGTCCGCGATCGAGGCGAGGGAACGGAACGAGCCCGGCTCGGAACATGACCCCCGCCGCGCCGATGGTGTCAGTGACCTTGGTGACCAATCCGGGCATACGTGAACCTCTTCCGAGCGTCGTTGTAGGACTGATTACACACTAATGCGCAAACACGGCTCGGTGGTGGAATTTCCGGATGGCGACCGAGGACTCCGCCCCGCCATCTCGGAAGGTGGCGGGGCGGAGCGTGTGCGATGTTGTTTTTCTGGTATTCGACCTACGGGACCGTCACTTCAGTTCGGCGGACGACTTTCCGAGCAGGCGGCGTGCGACGATCAGCTGCTGGATCTGCTGGGTGCCCTCGAAGATGTCGAGAATCTTCGAGTCGCGGCCCCACTTTTCGAGCAACGGGCGCTGCGAGTAGCCGTATGTGCCGGCCAACTCCACTGCCTTGAGCGTCACGTCGGTGCCGGTGCGGCCGGCCTTCGCTTTGGACATCGAGGCTTCGAGCGAGTTCGGCTTCTTGTTGTCGGCCATCCACGCCGCGCGCAGAGACAGCAGGTATGCGGCCTCCCAGTCGGCTTCCAAACGGATGAACTCGGCTGCAGCTGCATGCTGGTTGTAGACCGGTGTGTCGTAGGAGATCTCGACTCCGGCTTCGGTCAGGATGGCGCGCAGTTCTTCGAGAGCTGCGCGTCCGACGCCGACGGCCATGGCTGCAACGAGCGGGCGGGTGTTGTCGAACGTCTGCATGACGCCGGCAAAGCCCTGCTCCACGTTGACCTCCGGGCTGCCGAGGATGTTGTCTGCCGGAATGCGGCAATCCTGGAGTAGGAGGACGGCGGTGTCGGAAGCCTTGATGCCCAGCTTGTGCTCGAGACGAGCGACGCTCAGGCCCGGGGCGTCACGCGGTACGACGAACGACTTGATGGCCGCGCGGCCCTTCGACTTGTCGACCGACGCCCACACGACGATGTGCGTCGAACGCTCACCAGCGGTGACGAAGATCTTCTCGCCGTTGAGGACCCACTCGTCGCCGTCGAGAACAGCGGTGGTGGTGACGGCAGCGGAGTCGGAACCGAAACTCGGTTCGGTGATGGCCATCGAGGCCCACACCTTGCCGAAACGTTCGAGCTGTTCGTCGGTGGACACTGCGGCGATCGCGGCGTTGCCGAGTCCCTGGTAGGGGATCGAGAGCATGAGTCCGACGTCGCCCCAAGATGTTTCGAGCGAGTTGAGAAGCGCGGACATGTTGCCGCCGTTGGCGTTGCCGCCCTTGGCGCTCGCGTCGGAACGTCCGCCGCTGGCACCGCCGATGTCTCCACCGGAATCGGAGAGGCCTTCGACCATGGCGGCCATGGTGTCGAGTTCGACGGGATACTCGTGCTCGGCCAGATCGTACTTACGTGAAATGGGTCGGAAGATCTGCGCCGCGACCTGATGTGCCTGGTTCGCTGATGCTTTGAGCTTCTTGGGAAGTTCGAGGTTGATCATCGTGGTTCTCCTGGAAGTTCAGCGGCGTCAGATGAGGACGATGCCCTCGGCAACGCCGATGGCACGGAGGTCGCGGTACCAGCGCTCGACCGGGTGTTCCTTGGTGAACCCGTGTCCACCGAGGAGTTGCACACCGTCGAGGCCGATCTGCATGCCCTTCTCGGAAGCCAGCTTCCGGGCCAGAGCGGATTCGCGGGCGAAGGACAAGCCCTGCTCGGCGCGTGAAGCGCCGCGAAGCGTGACCAGACGCAGTCCGTCGAGTTCGATGCCGATGTTGGCGACCATGAAGGCAACCGCCTGGCGGTGGCTGATCGGCTCGCCGAACGCTTCGCGCTCGTTGACGTACGGAATCACGTAGTCGAGAACTGCCTGGCTGGTTCCGACGGCCATGGACGCCCAACCGAGGCGGGCCAGGCGAATCGCGTCGGCGTATTCGGCCTTGCGCTGATCGGCGTCACCGTCACCGAGCAGTGCGGATTCCGGCACCGCGACGTCGGTGAGGATCAGGCGACCCAGACCGGCGGCGCGCAGACCCATGCTGGGATCTGCCTCGACGACAAGTCCCTTGGTGTCGGACTCGACGATGAAGAAGGACGGCTTGCCGTCGAGTTCTGCGGCGATGACGAAGAGCTCGGATGTGGCCGCTGCCGGCACCAGGCTCTTGACGCCGTTGAGTTTGTAGCCGCTGGGCGAGCGAACTGCCTTGGTCTGCAGGGCAAACGGGTCGAACAGAGCGCGGGGCTCGTTGACCACCACTGCTGCGCCGGGTACCTGCTCGCCGGTGAACGCCGGGAGGTAGGTCTTCTGCTGCGCGTCGGTGCCCCACTGGGTCAGTGCGACTGCAACACCACTGGGTGCGAGGATCGGCAGTGCCAGACCCATGTCTCCGTGCGCAAGTGCCTCGGCAACAAGAGAATTGGTGACCGCGCCACGATCGGCGGCCGCTCCGTCGAGTTCTTCGGGAACGTTGATCAGCGTGATACCGAGCTCGGCCGCACGCTTGGAGAGATCGGCGGGTGCCTGCGCTGCAGCGTCGGCGTCATAGGCCGCGGGACGCAGAATTTCGGCCGCGAACTCGCGCACGGTCTCGACGATCATCTTCTGATCGTCGTCCGGGGTGAGGTCGAAGTAGTCGGCGTTCTTGCTCGGGTTGTCGGGGAGGCGCTTGGGTGCACCGTTGCCCGAGACCTTCTGGAATCCGCGAGTAGCGGCGCCCAGGGTTTTGAAGCCCGTCTTGGTGCCCTCGTAGGTCACGCGATCGATGGTCTGACGCAGATTGAACTTCTCGGCCAGTTCCGAACCGGTGATCTTGGTAAGCACGCGCATGGCTGCGCCCATGGCGTCGCGTTTGATCGGGTTCAGGCCGACGGCGGACGTGTCGCGGGGCGCACCCTTGGCGCCGCCGCGCTGCGCGCCCGATTCGCTGCGCTGAGCGCTCTTGTCGGGGGCAACACTGTCTTGCTTGGTCATGATCACCAGCTGTTTCTCGGTGTTGGGGTGTTGGACGATTCTTATCTTACTCATCAGTAAGGTCTGTTGTCGAGAAACGGCAAAATGATGCGCGTCATAGGCTCGACGGGTGAACCGGACAGAGGTGCCAGATCGGATACAGCGGTACGTGCGTTACGCGCCGCTGGTGGTTGTTCCGTGCCTGTTGATCGCCAGCACGTATCCCGGGGAGTATCGAGTCCCACTCACCTACTGGATCTTCTCGATGCTGGCGGCGCTCGTCTTCGTCGCCGGCCGTCGATGGCCGGTCCTCGCGTCCCTGATCGTCTCGGCGCTGGCCATTCCGATGTTCGTCGCCGACGCCTGGGGGCTGTCCGAACTTGTCCCGTACCTCGGCGCGGTAGCGGTTGTCGACGTCACGATGCGGGCCGATCGCAGAGAGTGGGTCGCCGTTTCGGCAGCAGGCTGGTGCGGTTCGGTGCTCGCGGGGATCTGGTTCGAATCTCACGAAGCACTCTGGTCGGTCACCACTGCTGTGAAAGTGCTTGCTTACGTGGGGTTGCCGCTGCTGCTCGGGCTGTATTTGCGCTCGCAGCGTGAATTGGCCGCGAACAATCTTGCGCAGACCCGCGCTGCGGAGCGGAGCGCGCTCGCCCGCGAACTCCACGACCTCGTTGCGCACCACATGGCGTCGATCGTTTTGAGAATCGGTGTGGCTCAGCATGTCTTGGCGCCCCAGGACGAGGCCGTGCGTGAGGTCCTCGCGGATGTGCGTGCCACGGCGTCGGATGCGCTGACCGATATTCGTCGCCTTCTGATAGCCCTTCGTGATCCCTCGCTCGGCGAGGTTGCTCTGGTCGAGCCGGATGCCGTCGACGCGGAAATCGCGGCGGCGGTCGATCGTGTGCGTGCAGCGGGTTTCGAGGTGCAGGCCGACTTCGATGTTCAGGGGAATGTCGAGTCAGGCGCAGCTGATCTCGATGCGATCGGCAGGCTGACGTTGTTACGGGTGATTCAGGAATCACTGACCAACGTCATGAAGCATGGCGATCGGAAGGGGTCGGTCTCGGTCTCGGTTCGTCGTCTCGACGGTCGGGTGGACGTAAGGGTGATCAACAGCTGCGAGGGATCGGCAAGGAGTGCCGGACACGGACTGGTCGGAATGCGTGAGCGTGCAGAACTGGTCGGCGGCGAGATGACTGCCGGCATCAACAGCGACGGGAAATGGGAAGTCCACGTGAGTATTCCACTCGTCACCACAGGCGGTGCCTCGTGATCAGGGTGCTGATCGTCGACGACCAGCGACTGGTGCGTGCGGGTTTACGGATGTTGTGCACGGCAGCCGAAGACATGACCGTAGCGGGTGAGGCGTCGAACGGGGTCGAGGCGGTAGCGCTTGCTGCCGAACTGGATCCCGACGTGGTCCTGATGGATTTGCGGATGCCCGGGCTCGACGGGATCGGTGCCACACAGCAGATCGTCAAGGCCGGTCGGCGAGCACGCATTCTCGTGCTGACAACCTTCGACGACGACGATCACCTGTATCCCGCGCTCGCCGCCGGGGCATCCGGGTTTCTGGTGAAAGACACCGAACCGACCGAGTTGCTCAGCGCCATTCGACGGATCGCCGAGGGAGAGATGGTGTTCTCCCCGGAACTGCTCCGCCGCGTCGTGGATCGGGCGGTGATCGGCGCAGACGCCGACACTGCTGTGACGGAGAAGGTTCCGCTGACCGAGCGCGAATCACAGGTCCTCGCATTGGTGGCGGAAGGGCAGAGCAATCAGGAGATCGCGGACGCGCTCCATCTGGGTGTGACCACGGTCAAGACGCACGTGGCGAACCTGATGTCGAAGACCGGCTGTGACAATCGGGTTCGCCTCGCGGTGTACCACCTGCAGAACCGTCAGTGACCGGAGTGCGCACCAGAAGACGGCATCGGCATGTCCATCGGCATGTCCATCTGCATCGGAGCCGCCTTCTGTCCCGGCTCGAGGACGAGGAATTGGCCCATCATGCCTTGGTCCTCGTGCATCAGCAGGTGGCAGTGGAACATGTACGGGAAGGTGGGGTCGGTGTACTCGGACCACTGCAGCGCGACGCGAATCCTGCTGCCCGGCGGTGTGTATACAGTGTCCTTGGGTCCGCGTAAGTGAGGCGGAGGAGTGCGGCCGTCGACGTCGAGGATCTGGAATTGCACGTCGTGGACGTGGAAGTTGTGCGGCCAGTTGTCCTTGTTGGTGATCGTCCACACTTCGATCGCGCCGACCTCGGCCTCGAAGTCGATGCGGTTCATGTCCATTCGTTGCCCGTTGATCATGTACCACTGCAGATCGAAGGTTCGGGAAACGCGTGCCTTCGACGGGTCGAGGCGCGCCAGGGCGGCCAGTTGCGGCGGGAGAGTCGACCGCGACGCGCGAGTGCCGACGCCCCGCAGTTCGACGATGTCGAAGCGGTCGTTCATGCCGAAGTTCTCTGCGTCCGATGAGTTCACGCCCCCGCCGTCCTCGATCGGGAACGACACCAATGTGGTCGTCGCACCGGGGTCGACTCGAACCACGATCTCAGCTCTTTCACCGGGGCTGAGCTGAATCCGCTTGACCGCAATCGGTGATTCGAGCAGTCCGCCGTCGGTGGCGATCAGATCGAAGGTCCGGTCGTCGGGGAACCCCAGGTTGTAAAGACGACCGGAAGAGCCGTTCAGGATGCGCAGCCGGACGATCCCGGTGGTGACGTCGAGGTAGGCGTCGGAGATGCCGTTGGTGACGATCGTGTCGCCGAGCAGGCCGATGTCGGTCGGGTCGGACTCGTCGAAACTGCCGTCGCCAAGGAATCGACGATCCTGGATGATCAACGGAACATCATCAACCCCATAGGTTTTGGGGACGTCCAGCCTGTCGGTATCGGCGTCGTCGATCAGGAACAGTCCGGCGAGTCCGCGCTGCACGTGCCGCTCGGTGGATCCGTGCGGGTGTGGGTGATACCAGAGCGTCGAAGCCGCTTGGTCGATCGTCCACGCTGGTTCCCAGCGTCCGCCGGCTTCGATGGTCTGGTGCGGGCCACCGTCGAACTTTGCCGGCAGATGCATGCCGTGCCAGTGGACGGTCGTCGGCTCGGCCAGTGTGTTGTCGATCGTGAATGCGACAGATTCTCCGCGTGTGGCTCGAATGGTCGGTCCAAGGATGGATCCGTTGAAACCCCAAGTGTCGGTGATCTTTCCCGCGACGATCTCGGTGGCTGCGGCTCCGGCGCGGAGTGTGAAGTGGCGAACGCCGGCGTCGTCGACCGTCGATTCGGCCAGCGGCGGAACCGGTAGCGGGCGAGAGGTTCCGGGTACCGCCTGTGCGGCGCTTCGTGCTGCCGAGTTGGCCCCGCAGCCCACTGCGAGCCCGAGGGGCGCGGCGGCAAGACCGAACAGAATCGTGCGCCTGGAAATCCGGTTCATCGTTCTCCTGGAAGTAGTGCGTGATCAACTACTTCCAGTCAACGGGTCGCGGCGCGCTGCCGAATCCTGCCGACGGGCCTGTCGGGACTCCTCCCTCGGACCCTTGCGGCGGGTGGGATGTTCTGGTACCGGGGTTACCGCAGGCGGGTCAGAACGTCTTCGTGCAGCAGGCCGTTGGTGGCGACCGCACTGCCGCCGTGAGGACCCGCGCCGCCGTCCAGATCAGTGAACGCACCGCCGGCCTCACGGACCAGAACATCGAGCGCTGCCAGATCCCACAGGGAAACCTCGGGTTCGGCAGCGATGTCGACGGCACCTTCGGCGACGAGGCAGTAGGAGAAGAAGTCGCCGTAACCGCGCACGCGCCACACATGGTCGGTGAGTTCGACGAACTGGTCGCGAATTCCGCGGTCCTTCCAGCCGGACAGGCTCGAGAAGCTCAGGCTCGCAGATTCGCTGCGATCGACGGCGGATACCTGGATTGCCCGCGCATCGCCGTCTCCGAAAGACGTATGTGCGCCCAATCCTGTTGCAGCCCACCATCGCCGATTCAGTGCCGGTGCGCTCACGACGCCGATGACCGGGACGCCGTCCTCGAGCAAGCTGATCAGAGTGGCCCACACCGGTACGTTGCGGACGAAGTTCTTGGTCCCGTCGATGGGATCGACCACCCACTGCCTGCCCTCGAAGACTGCGTCGCCGCCGAATTCTTCGCCGAGCACGGAGTCTGCAGGCCGATGCGCACCGAGCGTCGCGCGCACTGCCCGCTCGACAGCGAGGTCGGCGTCGGAGACGGGGGTGAGGTCCGGCTTGTCGTCCACTCGAAGATCGAGTGCGCCGAAGCGGGCGCGAGTGATCGCGTCAGCCTCGTCGGCGATACGGAGGGCGAGTGCGAGGTCGGATGCGCGATCGGTCACGGGTACACAACCTACCGGCTCAAACGGGGAGGACTTCCTTCAGCTTTCCGGTCGCGACGTCGAAGACGAATCCGCGGAGGGACGTCGTCGCGGTGATGAACGGACTGTTCTCGATGCGCTTCAACGACTGACGAACGTCCTCGTCGATGTCGGGAAACGATTCGGCGGCCCAGTTGGGTTTGATGCCGATCTCGTCTTGGATCGAACGCTTGAAGTCGTCGTCGGTGAACGTCAGCATTCCGCAGTCGGTGTGATGGATGAGGATGATCTCGGTGGTTCCCAGCAGCCGCTGGCTGATGGCCAGGGATCGGATCTCGTCGTCGGTGACGACTCCACCCGCATTGCGGATGACGTGCGATTCACCTTCCTTGATTCCTAGCACCCGATAGACGTCGATGCGGGCGTCCATGCAGGCGAGAACGGCGACGTGTCTGCTGGGTGGGAGGGGGAGCGGTCCGGTGAACTGCTCGGCGTAGGCGGCGTTGTTCTGCAGGTATTCGTCGGTGACAGTCATCGTTCCAGTAGGTTCCCTCAGGCCGACGTTGGCAAGGCTTCGAGTCCCGGTGATCTCAATACGTGACGCGCGGTGGACCTGAGAAGGTGACGCACGGCAGAGCCGAGGTCGGCACCCGGTAGCCTTGAGAACCGTGCATCCCGACGTAATTGCAGACCTGAACGCCCTCGACACCACCCTTCGCACCTGCGAATCGGTTGTGGACGTCGAGGAGCTGCGCCGACGCATCGACGAGCTCGAGCACCAGGCAGCCGACCCGGGTCTGTGGAACGACCAGGAACACGCCCAGCAGGTCACCAGCCAGCTCTCCCACGCGCAGGCCGAACTGCGGCGCATCGTGGCACTGCGCGAGCGGCTCGACGAGATGCCGATCCTCTACGAATTGGCCGAAGACGAAGGACCAGACGCGCTGGCCGATGCCGACGCCGAGCGAGCCAGCCTGCGTGAAGACATCGCGGCGATGGAAGTCAAGACCATGCTCTCGGGCGAGTACGACGAGCGCGACGCACTGATCAACATCCGCTCCGGTGCCGGCGGAATCGACGCCGCGGACTGGGCCGAGATGCTCATGCGCATGTACATCCGCTGGGCTGAGAAGCACGACTACGGCGTCGAGGTCTACGACACGTCGTACGCCGAAGAAGCCGGACTCAAGAGCGCGACGTTCGCGATCAAGGGCCCGTACACCTACGGAACGCTGTCCGTCGAGATGGGCACTCACCGGCTCGTCCGGATCAGTCCCTTCGACAACCAGGGCCGCCGCCAGACGTCGTTCGCCGAGGTCGAGGTCCTGCCGGTCGTCGAGACCACCGACCACATCGAGATCAACGAGAACGACATCCGAGTCGACGTCTACCGCTCGTCCGGTCCCGGTGGTCAGTCCGTGAACACCACGGACTCCGCAGTTCGACTCACACACATCCCGACGGGAATCGTCGTCACCTGTCAGAACGAGAAGTCGCAGCTCCAGAACAAGGTGTCGGCGATGCGCGTTCTGCAGGCCAAGCTGCTCGCGGTCAAGCGCCAGGAGGAGCGCGCCGAGATGGATGCGCTCAAGGGCGACAGCGGCAGCTCGTGGGGCAACCAGATGCGTTCTTACGTCCTTCATCCGTACCAGATGGTCAAGGACCTGCGTACCGAGTACGAGGTCAACAACCCGTCGGCAGTGCTCGACGGTGACATCGACGGGTTCCTCGAGGCCGGCATCCGTTGGCGCATGAGCGAGAACCAGTCCGCATAGCGTTCGGATATCGAAAGGCACGATGACTTTACTCAGACCTGGGCAGAACCTGCTCGATTGGCTTCAAACCACCGGTTTGTCCGTCCTCATGACCGTGCTCGGCGCGATGATTCTCGCCCGGTTGGTCAGTTGGGGAGGCAACAAGGTCACCGACCAGATCGACTCCAACTATCAGTTGGGCGATGCGCTGGTTCGCTCGGAGGCGACCAAGCATCGTCACTCGGTCGCGCAGGTCATCACCTGGGTGGTCATCACGTTCATCTACGTGATCGCGACGCTGAAGGTTCTCGACCAACTGAACCTGCCGATCGGTAGTCTCGTCGCGCCGGCGACCGTTCTCGGTGCGGCGCTCGGTTTCGGCGCGCAGCGCGTCGTGCAGGACATCCTTGCCGGTTTCTTCATCATCACCGAACGCCAGTACGGCTTCGGTGACACCGTCCGGCTTGCGATCACCGGATCCTCCGACGACGCCGAAGGTGTCATCGAGGACGTGACCCTGCGAGTGACGCGGATGCGTAACTCCGACGGCGAGGTCATCACCGTCCCCAACGGCCAGATCGTGAAAGCGACCAACCTGTCCAAGGACTGGGCCCGCGCCGTCATCGACGTTCCGGTACCGGCGACTGCCGACCTCACCCGGGTCAACGAGGTACTTCGTCAGGTCGGAGTCGACGCGATGGCCGACCGCGGACTCAAGAAACTCCTGCTCGACGAGCCCACCGTCATGGGCGTCGAAAGCCTCGAGGTCGATCAGGTCAACGTGCGGATGGTTGCGCGCACGCTTCCTGGCAAACAATTCCAGGTCGGACGCGCACTTCGCGTCCGCGTCGCGGCAGCGCTGCGACGTCAGGGGATCACGGTGTCACCGGATCTGCACACCGCACGGACCGAGGAGGCGAGCGAATGACCGATCAGGAACCGCGTCGCGGACTCGACCGACTGATTCACCTGGACTGGCTACCGTCACGGATCTTCGGCGGCCGGATGCGAACTTCGACTTTCATCCTCATCGTGGCGTGGATACTGACGTATCTGCTGTACACGTACCTCAATCCGGAAGTTCCGGCAGCGACTCCGCCACCGAGCGCAGACACGTCGGTGACCGAGCCGTACGTCGCTCCGTCGGTCAAGCCGTCGACGACAACCCCGGCACCGTCGTCGACCGAGCCGACGACCACCTCCGAGACCCCGTCCTCGGAAACGAGTACGGGCAGTTCCGGTTCTCCGACGCCGACTTCGGGTCCCGCGCCTGCGCCGGGCAACGCCGAACAGTCCGCGACCACCGTGCCGACCACTCCTGCGACGACGACCGTCCCGCAACCCGGCGCGGCGATGCAGGCACCGACCTCGGTGCCGCAGTCACCTGCGACCACCGGTACCGGATAAGGACGAGGGTGCTCGCGCGTGGCGCCAAGGTCACCGTTAGATAACGGCTAGACTGGCTAGTTGTGATCAGCATGAAGAATGTGTCGAAGTCCTACAAGGCCTCCACCAGGCCGGCGCTCGACAAAGTCAGCGTGGAGGTGGAGAAGGGGGAGTTCGTCTTCCTCATCGGCCCCTCCGGCTCTGGCAAGTCGACGTTCATGCGGTTGCTGCTCAAGATGGAGTCGCCCACGTCCGGCGATATCGAGGTCGCAGATTTCCACGTCAACAAGTTGGCGGCCCGCCGTGTGCCGAAGCTACGTCAGAGCATGGGCTGTGTGTTCCAGGACTTCCGCTTGCTTCAGCAGAAGACGGTCTCCGAGAATGTCGCCTTCGCGTTGGAAGTCATCGGCAAGCCCCGCAACGTCATCGCGCGCACTGTTCCCGAGGTGCTCGACATGGTCGGTCTGGCCGGTAAAGCCGACCGACTGCCCACCGAGCTCTCCGGCGGTGAGCAGCAGCGCGTCGCCATCGCTCGTGCATTCGTGAACCGCCCACTCGTCCTGCTCGCCGACGAGCCCACCGGCAACCTGGACCCCGAAACGAGCCAGGACATCATGCTGCTGCTCGAGCGGATCAACCGCACGGGCACCACCGTCGTCATGGCGACCCACGATCACCACATCGTCGACTCCATGCGTCGACGCGTCATCGAACTCGATCTCGGCAAGGTGACCAGAGACGAAGCGCGGGGTGTGTACGGCGTCGGCAGGTAGCGCCGACTACGACCACACGTCCCGTACGCCCACCGGTTGTCGTGAAGCAACCGGCCTCTCGAAAAGGAATCGGATTCCCCGATGCGCGCCAGCTTTATTTTCAGCGAAGTACTGACCGGCCTACGCCGCAACATCACGATGACCATCGCCATGATCCTGACGACGGCGATCTCCCTCGGTCTCTTCGGCGGTGGTCTGCTGGTCGTGCAGATGGCAGGCAAGACCCAGCAGATCTTCCTCGAACGCGTCGAGGTGCAGATCTTCCTGACCGACGACATCTCTTCGGCCGATCCCGGTTGCGAGCAGGAGATCTGCAGTTCGCTGCGCAAGGAACTCGAGCAGACTCCGTCCGTCGTCGCGGTTCAGTACCTCAACCGTGAAGACGCGGTGAAGGACGCCACCGAGCGCGTGTTCAAGGACCAGCCCGAACTGGCAGCGCTGGTGAGCCCGGACAGCTTCCCGGCGTCGTTCAAGGTCAAGCTCAGTGACCCGGAGCGGTTCGGCGTCATCAACGACACCTTCGGTTCGAGGCCCGGCGTCGAGAGTGTGCTCAATCAGCGCGAGTTGGTGGACCGACTCTTCAGCGTGCTGGGCGGAGTGCGCAACGCGGCATTCGCGATCGCGATCGTCCAGGCGATCGCAGCGATCCTGCTGATCGCCAACATGGTCCAGATCGCGGCGTTCACGCGTCGGACCGAGGTCAACATCATGAGATTGGTCGGCGCGACGCGTTGGTACACCCAGCTTCCGTTCCTCCTCGAAGCCGTCGTCGCGGCCTTGATCGGTGCGGTGCTCGCCATCGCCGGACTGTTCACCGCGAAGAACGTCTTCATCGACGGGGTCCTGGCCGACGTCTACGAAGCCAACATCGTGGCGCGGATTTCCAACAGCGACGTGCTGTTCGTCTCGCCGATCCTCGTGCTTGCCGGAGTCGGAATGGCCGCGGTGACGGCGTATGTGACGCTGCGTCTGTACGTCCGCGAATAATCGGTTTGCACGAGCTTCTATGCTGGAACTGTATTTGACGGTAAGACAGTATTCGACAGCAAGACAGCGGACTGAGAGGCCCGGACAGTGAAGGAAAAGGGCCGCAAGGTCATTGCGACCAATCGCAAAGCACGCCACAACTACACGATCATCGACACCTACGAGGCCGGCATCGCTCTCGTCGGGACCGAGGTCAAGAGTTTGCGTGAGGGCAAGGCATCGCTCGTCGACGCCTTCGCAACCGTGGACAACGGCGAAGTATGGCTGCGCTCGTTGCACATTCCGGAGTACACGCAAGGCACGTGGAACAACCATTCGCCGCGTCGTACCCGAAAGCTCCTGCTGCACAAGCGTGAGATCGAGCACCTCGTCGGCAAGACCCGCGAGGGAAACCAGACGCTGGTCCCGCTGTCGATGTACTTCAACGACGGCAAGGTCAAAGTCGAACTCGCGCTGGCAAAGGGTAAGCAGGACTACGACAAGCGCCAGGACATGGCCAAGCGCACCGCCGAGCGCGAGGTGACTCGCGAGCTCGGTCGTCGTATCAAGGGCATGCGCTGACCTCCATCCTGCTTGCCCTCGTGGCGGCAGTTGCCTACGGAGTCAGCGACTTCGTCGGTGGAGTTGCGTCACGACGGGTTGCCGCTCTGCGCGTGGTGATCGTCTCGTATCCGCTTTCGCTCGTCACCGTGTTGATCGCAGCACCTTTCGTTTCCGGGACGCTGACGCTGAACGGGTTGATCTGGGGTGCGATCGCCGGCATCACGAGTGGTCTGGCGGTGTGGTGGTTCTATCTCGCGTTGGCGACCGGCCCCATGTCAGTGGTCTCGCCGCTCACCGCCGTTCTGGTGGCGGGTATTCCGGTGCTCGTCGGATTTGCTTTCGGTGAACGGCCGGGACTGATCGCGTACCTGGGTATCGCCGTCGCGTTGGTCGCCGTCGTTCTGGTCAGTCGCGAGTCGCCCGACGACACCGCGGGTGAAGTTGCCGGCGGAATCACTCTCCGCTTCACCAGACAGGTGGCGCTGCTGACCGTCGGAAGCGGTGGGGCTTTTGCACTCTCGTTCATCGCACTTCACCAGATCGGCGAGGGTAGTGGGCTGTGGGCGTTGGCCGTATCTCGCGGCGCCGCGACCGTCGTGGTGTGGTTGGTCGCGTTGGCGGCCGGTCACTTCGTTCTCCCGCGAGGTGAGCCACTCAAGCTCGCGGTGTACGTCAGCGTCCTCGACGTCGTCGCCAACGGGACGATGATCTACGCCTTCCAAGGCGGAATGCTCTCGCTCGTCAGCGTGATCGGTTCGCTGTACCCGGCTGCGACGGTTCTGCTCGCGATGGTGATGCTGGGCGAGCGGGTCAGCCGCGTGCAACAAGCGGGAATGCTGTTGGCGCTCGCGGCAGTCGGCATGATTGCCGTCGCGGGCGCCTAGATTCTTTTCAGCTCCAGCGTTTTCCGTCCCAGCGTTTTCAGGCTCAGTGTTTCAGCCGCGTCTGTCGGCCGGTGCAGCGCGTAGGTGAACCCGCTCGCCTTGTTTTCCGAAGAGGCTGATCGCCTCGGCCGGTCGACCGTCGGCAGCACTGATGCGGTGCGGGATGTGTGTATCGAATTCGGCTGCCTCGCCGGCACCCATGATGAAATCACGGTCGCCGAGTTGGAGTCTGATGCGCCCGGACAGAACGTAGACCCACTCGTAACCCTCGTGAGATCCTGGCTCGCGATCGTCGTCGGTGGGGGAGATGATCATCTTGTAGGCCTGCAGATTGCCGGGCTGGCTCGTCAGCGGAATGACCGTCATACATCCGACCGTCCGAGGTTCTTCTCGCACGCGCGGATCTTTGATCTTGCTGTTCACGAGGTCGTCCAACGGGACGCCGTGTGCCTTGGCGATCGGCAGCAGAAGCTCCAAGTTGGCTCGGCGAGTACCTGATTCGAGTCTCGACAGTGTGCTCACACTGATGTCGGTGGCCTCCGACAAATCGGCCAGGGTCATGTCGGACTGTTGGCGCAGCGCACGTAGGCGAGGGCCGATGCCGGCTAGCACGGCTTCGAACGATGTCTCGGTCATGCATTCATTTTGCCAAAGTGGCAACAGTGTTTGTCAAGATTGCGTTCTCTTGTCATTCTGGATTCATGACGCAGAACTCATTCGACGTAGCAGTAATCGGAGCCGGTGCGGCAGGCCTCAACGCCGCACTCATTCTCGGTCAGGCACGCAGGTCCGTGATCGTCTTCGACAACGGATCGCCACGAAACGCGGCCGCCGACCACATGAACGGATTCCTCTCCCGTGACGGCATGAACCCAGCCGAACTGTTGACCATCGGCAGAGGTGAGGTCCGCAAATTCGGCGGCGAGTTCCACGACGGCACGGTCGTCTCCGTGACACGGGACAGTGAGGATCCTTCGGCCGATTTCTCCGTCGAACTCGCTGACGGCAGCAAGATTCAGGTACGCAAAGTCCTTGTCGCAACGGGCCTGACGGACCGTCTACCGGCAGAACTCGAAGTCTTCGGTGAGCGATGGGGCCGCGACGTGTTGCACTGCCCGTACTGCCACGGGTACAGCGTGCGTGATCAGCCGCTCGGCGTGATCGCCAAGAGCGCGGAGTTTGCGATGCACCAGGCACTCATGGTGCGCCAGTGGTCCGACGACGTGGTTCTCTTCCTCCATCGAATCACCGAACTGAGTGCCGAAGATCGGGAAAAGCTTGCAGCCCGAGATATTTCGATCGTGGAGGGTGAGGTCGCCGGTCCTGCCGTAGAGGACGATCGCTTGGTGGGCGTGCGATTGGTGGACGGCACTGTGGTTGCGCGTTCGGCGGTTTTTGTCGGCGGCGTCCTCACGATGGATCCCAACGATGCGATCTTGCGTACCTTCGGCGCGCAGCGCGCAGAGACGATGATGGGCGATTTCGTCACTGTCGACATGATGGGGGCCACAAGTGTGCCCGGCGTGTTCGCCGCCGGCAACGTCGTCGATCCGGGTGCCCAGGTCATCATGGCCGCAGCCGCCGGGGCGAAGGCCGGGGCGGGGATCAACATGATGCTGACGAACGACGACCTCGAGGTTGCACTCGCGCTTCGGAGCTGAATTCTGCGTAGCGTGGGGTGATGGACGCAGTGAGAGTGTTGATCACGGGTGCGACCGGATACATCGGCGGACGTCTTGCCCCTCGCCTGGTTGAAGAGGGACACCACGTGCGGGTGGTGGTGCGAAGTCCCGAGAAGCTTCGCGATGTGCCCTGGCATGATTCGGTGGAGATCAAACGCGGGGATTTGACCGACAGTGATTCACTCACAGGTGTTTTCGACAACATCGACGTGGTCTACTACCTCGTTCACGCCATGGGCGGGGGAGGCTCTTTCTCTGACATCGACAAGCGGAGTGCGCAGAACGTCGCCGCCGCCGCACGCGATGCGGGGGTGCGCCGGATCGTCTACCTCGGTGGTCTTCATCCGTCCGACCGAGAGCTGTCGACTCACTTGCAGTCTCGGCTCGAAGTCGGTCGGATCCTGCTCGACTCCGAGGTTCCGACGGTTGTGTTCCAAGCTGGAGTGGTGATCGGTTCGGGTTCGGCGTCCTTCGAAATGGTGCGCCACTTGACCAATCGACTTCCGGTGATGACCACCCCCAAGTGGGTGCACAACAACATCCAGCCGATCGCGGTGCGTGACGTACTCCACTATCTGACCGCAGCCGCGGCAACAACGCCGGAGGTCAACCGCGCCTTCGACATCGGTGGGCCGGATGTCATGCAGTACGGCGAGATGATGAACACCTACGCCGACGTTGCAGGACTGGTACGTCGCCGCATCCTCGTCTTGCCTGTTCTCACGCCGAGGCTGGCAGGTCACTGGGTGGGATTGGTCACCCCGATCCCACGAGGCTTGGCGATGCCGTTGATCGAGTCACTGCAGAACGACGCGGTGATGCACAATCACGACATCGACGAGTTCATCCCGCCTCCCGCCGGTGGCCTCACGCCCTATCGGGAAGCGGTACGTTTGGCACTTCACAAGATCGAGACCGGTGAGGTGGAGACGGCGTGGTCCGGTGCAACGATCGCGGGAGCACCCTCCGATCCTCTTCCATCCGACCCGGATTGGGCTGGTGAAGCGGTCTACGTCGATCATCGCGAACGGGACTGTGCTGCCGATCCGAAAACCCTCTGGTCGGTCGTCGAGTCGATCGGCGGTGAGAATGGTTGGTATTCATTCCCTTTGGCGTGGGCGATCCGGGGGTGGATGGATCGAGCAGTTGGCGGTGTCGGCCTACGCCGAGGTCGACGCGATCCCCGGCGACTCAACACCGGTGAAGCCCTGGACTTCTGGCGCGTCGAAGAGATCGATCGAGGCAAGTTGCTCCGTTTGCGCGCCGAGATGAAGGTTCCCGGCGGGGCATGGTTGGAGTTGCGAGTATCGGAAGGTCCGACGGGCGCGGACGGCCGACCGGTGGGTTCGCACCTCGATCAGCGGGCGGTCTTCTTTCCGCGTGGGCTCGCCGGCCGGGCGTACTGGTACTCGATCCTGCCCTTCCACGGAGTTGTCTTTCAGGGCATGATCACCAACATCACCGGTGCTGCCGAGCGTGAGATGGCTGCAGTGCAGGAAACGGCTGGGGCGAAGGACACGGCTGGGGCGAGGGACACGGAAAGTGCCGCCGATTAATTGGTATGACTTCCGAACTTCGGCGCGTTATAGTGAATAGCCCCACGAAAGACGCGGGGCACACACGGGGCTGAACGGTTTCGACTGCGTGTGTTGAGTTAGGGGAAGCGTGTCGGTGCAGGCAAGAGACCACCGTAAGCGTCGCTGCAAACCTATAAGCGCCGATTCCAATCAGCGCGACTACGCTCTCGCTGCCTAAGTAGCGAAGCGTGTCTGTCAGCCCGGGGTTGCCCTCGACCCGGTTCCTGGCATCAGCTAGAGGGCTTTACTGTTCGGCTCGGTCACGGAGTCGAATGGGACATCAAACAGTGACTGGGATCGTCATCCTGGCTTGTTCGCGAGACTGGGAGATCCAAGTAGAGACTTAGCGAACTGCACACGGAGAAGCCCTAGCGATTCAACGTAGGACCCGGGTTCAATTCCCGGCAGCTCCACAACAGGTCGGGCCGGAGAGCACACGCTCTCCGGTCCGACCTTTTTGTTGCCTTGCTGCTGTTTTGTTGCGGCGCTTTGCTGCCGCGCTCGGGACTTCTTGCGATCAGGAGCCGAAGAATCCCAGGTCGACCGAGCCGACGAAGCCGGGAGCTTCCTCGGCTAGTGGCTTGCCGTCCAGATCGGCAGGCAATGCAACGCCCAAGCTCTGGAGGATTGTCGGAGTGATGTCGGCGATCGTGTACGCGTCGGTGGTCTTGCCAGCCGCGTATCCCGCGCCGCGTGCAATGACGAATGTCGTTGCTTCCGCCGGTGTCTGACCGCCATGCCCACCGGCGGGCTTGTGCCCGTGATCCGCAGTGACCAGTACAGTCCACTTCTCACCGGTCTTCGCTGCGCGCTGATCGACAGCATCGACAATCTTGCCCACCTGGGCGTCGACCGACGCTATCGACTCGTCGTACGCAGCGCCGTTGGTGCCGCCGCTGTGCCCCGCGCCGTCCACCTGATCGAGTTGGGTGAAGATCAGGTCAGGTCCCTTGTCGGTGATGTCCCGGGCGACGGCGTCTGCCGTTGCAGCGTCGGTGGCCGCTTCGGAACCTGCATCGGCAGTGGTCACGACAACGTCAGCTTTCGGTGTCCCACTGGAAGCGATGTTGTCGATGCCGCCCCAGGTGGAGATCGATTCGGTGAGGAGGGAGGGCTTTGCTGTTTCCAATCGGGTGAAGACGCTCGGGTAGAGGTCGAAGCGGGCGCCCGCGTACGTGTTGTCCTTGACGCCGTGCTTGGTGTCCCAGACTCCGGTCAGGATCGTCGACCACGACGGTCCGGAGATGGTGGTGTGGCCGAGGATGGAAGATTCTCCGCTGGTTCCTTCGGCGATCAGCCTCTGGAGACGGGGAGCGTCGGCGGTCTTGATGTGGCTGAGCATGGTGCCGTCGAGGCCGATGACAACTGTCTTCTCGGCGGCCGACGGATTGAGGTCGGATGATCCGGGAATTGCTGCAGCGGTTGCAGTTCCGGCTGCTACCGCTCCGGCGAGGAGGAGTGTGATGGCGGCTGAGGTGCGTGCGATTTTCTTGGTCACGCTAAGCATCTTGCGATAGGACTAGACCAATTGCACTACCTGGATGTGAGGGTTGTCCTGCTGTTCACGGCAGATTCAGATTGGACTAGACCAATGTTTCCTCAGGCGGCCCAGCCGTCGAGGATGACGCTGACCGCGTGATCGAGGTGGAGAGGTTCGCCGTCCCATGTCGCGGTGATCGCATCGTCGGGTATCTCTCCGCGCAGTAGGCCATCGGCGAATCCTTCGGTCGGCGGTGCTGGGTCGATGACGTCACCATTGGCGTAAAGGAACTCGAACTTCTGCTCGCCGAGTGCAGTGATGGTGAACTGGCCGTCGTGCAGCGCGCGGTGGCAGGTTCCGCAAAGCATGATCAAGTTGTCCAGATCCGTGGTGCCGCCGCGTCCCCAAAATTTGACGTGGTGCGCGTGCAGGAAACGAGTCCGCCCGCAACCTGGTGTGCGGCAACACCCGTCGCGATAATTCAATGCCAGCATTTGTTTGGCGCTGACGACACGGGTCCGTCGGCCCAGATTCAGAACGCATCCCTCCTTTGTCGTTCCCAGACGAAGTTTCGCGTTGCAGAGCACTTCCTCGGCGGCATTTCGTGGGAGCGCGGGTCCACTCGGTACTCGGACGGTGTTCGCTTCGTGGAAGAACACAACTTCGTTGGTGGCGGCTTTGGACGCGCGGTCTGCGACCACGGTGGTGGCGAGCTCGGCCATGGCGACCAGGCCTGGCCCGATGTTTCCGACTGGGTTCTTTGTGGCCGTCTCGTCGACAGGGCGGATGGCAGCGGTTCGGGTGCGTTCGCGTTCCGCCACCGCCAGCGCTGCGAGGATTCGGGCGCCGTCCTGCGCGGGCAGGCGTCCTTTGATGACAAATTCGCCCGTATCCGGGTCCCAATGCCACCGGACCTGAAGGTGTTCGGGTGCTTTGCTTTTACCGGATTCGTTGTCGGTTGCTTTACGCAGACCGGCGGCTAGGCGATCGATCTGGGCTGCGGGTGCTTCACAGCCGAACCGAACCATCTGCTTTTCGTTGGACGGCGTGGTGACCCGAGTGAGTGCGCGAACCTTCGAGTAGGACAGCCGGCCTTGCTCGAAGGCCTTCCGCATCTCAGGTAATGGTCGGAGTGCTTTGGCGACGCGAACGTATTCCCGGCCGGTATGCAGGCTCATTCCACATTTCCACGACAGCCAGTGGGCGCACGAGTGCAGTCCAGGGCCGGTCCAGCCGCGGTCTTCGTCGAATTTCGACAGGAGGGTGAGGAATCGGGCGGTGGCCGCGGCGATCTGGCCGGCGAGAGCGCAGATTTCGGAGCCGAGTTCCTCCACATCCTCTCGGGCGGAACCCCGCGTCTCTTCATCGGTCAGTGCTGCGTTGTTGATCAGTGCTGCGTTCATGGTTGCCCCCGGCTCGCGTCCGACATCGTTTCGAATGTACGTTCGATACTAGATGTGGGTACCGACATCCATGGATGCGGACTGAAAGCGTCCCCGCGGGGACGTCTAACCGCAGCCGATCGAGTACTCGGCGTAGGTGCCGACATCCTCGAAGCCGAGGTTTCGATAGAGCTGGGCGCCGTCGCTGGACGCCTGAAGTACGGCGATTCGGGCGCCCCGCTCGCGGGCGATGTCGAGCGCGGCAAGGGTGACCGCCGAGCCGAATCCGCGTCGGCGGGCCGCGTCGAGTGTGACGACGCCGTACAGTCCGGCGACGCCGGCAGCAAAATGGACCTCGGCTCCGGCGACGGGCTGGGAGTTCGCGTACCCGACGACAAACGAACTGCACGAACGCTCATCGAGGACGGCATGGGCAGTTTCTTCGAAGAAGCCAATTACTGCCGCCGAGGGCGGCGTCCAATTAGCGGCCATCACGGCGGCATAGTCGGCGAGCTGTGAACGAGTCGTCACTCGCTGAACGGAGAGTTCTGGGACAGGCGTTGGGCGCGGGACGACGTCTAGGTCTGCCGTCATCGCGCGTTCTTCCTCGGAGCGCACGCAGCCGAGGGCTGACAAGCGAGCGCCGAGGTCTGAGGGCTTGTCGCGCGGACCCGTCCACCAGGAGAACGGACGTCCCGTTGCTCGAATCGACGAGAGAATGTCGAGCAGTCGTCGGTCTTCATCAGGGCCTTCATCAGGGCCTTCATCAGGTACGGCTAAGCGAGCGCCGGCGATGATGTTGAAAGTGTCGTCGGCGAGGCCGCTGTCTGCGACGACAACATCTGCAGCGAGAGTGACCGACGCCGTCGGTAAGTGTTGATGCAGGTGGCAGGCATGGGAGACCAAGTTGGCGTCCATGGCGACGAGGACGTCGCCGACGGGTGCTTCGCGATTCACAAAAGAAATTCTACGAACCCCATCCAAATGGTTTTCGGCTCCGAATGCCTTGCATGACGCCTAACCGACGGCAAGAGCAGGACGGTGACCAGCACCTGGTGGTGCTCGTGCTGCCTGGAGGAAAGGTCTCGAGCCATCGCCCTGCCCGCGCGTGGCACCTGTCCAACCTTCGGATGCGCCCGTTCACTGCTCGGATTCGCCGCTCCGGTGTGACAGCGGTGCAGGTTCGGTACCGGGTCCGTGGTTGGAACGGCGCCGAGCGCAGTCCGGTTACCGATGCCCGAGCCGCACTCGACGCGATCACGAGACGTGATGCACAAGCTCGGGTGATCCTGCTCGGGCACTCGATGGGTGGACGAGTTGCCGCTGAACTGTGTGGTGATCCGGCGGTGGTCGGTGTGGTTGCGCTGGCGCCGTGGTGGCCGGAAGGAACGCTCGAAGGAACATCGGTGAATCTGCGTTCCGACACACCACTGGTGGTGCTCCACGGCACGGCCGACTCCTGGACTGACCCGGCAGCGTCTCGTCGGAAAGTTGACGAACTGCAGAAGTCTGGTAAGAGCGCCGAATGGTTCGGCATCGACGGCGCCGGGCACTTCATGCTCCGCCGGGCGGCGACCTGGCATCGCCTCGTCGCCGATGCAGTTGCAGGGATGAGCCGCGGGGTAGCCGCGACGAAGACGGGAGAACGACGATGAGTTCCGACAAGCGCAGGGTTGCAGTCGTCGGCAGTGGCGTCGCGGGTCTGACAGCGGCGTGGGTGCTGAGTAAGGACAGTGACGTGACGCTCTACGAAGCGGATTCACGGCTCGGTGGGCACGCGGACACCCATTCGGTCACCGACCCGGAAGGGCGAAGCCTCGCCATCGACACGGGGTTCATCGTCCACAACGATCGCACCTATCCGACTTTGTTGCGATTGTTCGCAGAACTCGACGTGCCTACGCAGGAATCCGATATGAGTATGTCGGTCAGGTGTGGGGGTTGCGGGCTCGAGTACTCGGGAGGGCAAGGGTTGCGCGGCGTTCTTCCGACGCCGGGGTTGCTGGTGAATGGCAGTTTTCTGTCGATGCTGATGGAGGTCAAGCGGTTCCATCGCCGTGCCCGTGCTTTGCTCGACAACACGGATCCGTCGGCACCCGACCAGACACTGGGAGTGTTTCTGCGCGGCGGCCGGTTCTCCGACTACTTCACCGCTCATTTCATGACGCCGCTGGTGTCGGCAGTCTGGTCGTGTGATCCCGGCTCGGCGCTGAAATATCCTGCGCGGTATCTGTTCTCGTTCCTCGATCATCACGGAATGTTGAGCGTGACGGGATCTCCGACCTGGCGGACGGTTACCGGGGGATCGGCTGAATACGTTCGCCTGGTTGCCAAGAGTATCGGCGACATCAGGCTGAACACCCCGGTGCGCGCCATCCACCGGTTCGGCGATCGCGTCGACATTCGCGACGGCGACGACCAAATCCAGACCTTCGACGCAGTTGTGGTCGCAACGCATCCGCAGCAAGCGCTGAAGATCTTGGCCGAACCGACGGCCGTCGAATCGCAGGTCCTCGGCGCAATGCCGTACTCCGTCAACCACACCCAACTTCACACCGACGAAAATGTGCTGCCCGACAACACCAATGCGCGCGCGTCATGGAACTACTACATCCCGGAATGCAACGCGAAGCCCGATCACGTTCTGGTCAGCTATGACATGACGAGGTTGCAACGGCTCCCAGATACGGGCCGGCGATACATAGTGACCTTGGGGGGAGGCGAGATGGTGTCGCCGGAGTCGGTGATCGATCAGATGACCTACGAGCATCCGCAGTACACGCCGACTTCCGTCGCAGCTCAGGGACGGCTTCCCGAGTTGGACTCGAACGTACTCGCGTTTGCCGGCGCGTACCACGGATGGGGCTTTCACGAGGACGGTGCACTGTCGGGCCTGCGCGCCGCCGAACGCGTCGGAGGTCGGTGGCCGTGACCGCACCCATCACACCGCCCGCACCCATCACGCCGTCCGCACCCATCACACCGTCCATCGTTCACACGAACATTCGGCATGTACGAACGCAGCCGTTGCACAACGAGTTCGAGTACCGCAGCTACAGCTGGCTGGTCGACGTCGACGAATTGCCCGAGCTCCCGAAGGCATTGCGCCCCTTGGCTACGTTCGACGCCGGGGATCACCTCGGCGACCCCACCCGATCGATTCGTACCAACGTCGAGACTTTTCTGGCGACCAACGGATTCGACTTCTCCGGCGGCCGGATCCTTATGCTTGCGAACGCACGTGTGTTCGGCCATGTTTTCAACCCGCTGAGCGTGTTCTGGTGCTTGAACGACGACGGAACTCAGCGTTGCGTTGTCGCAGAGGTTCACAACACCTACGGCGAGCGGCACTGTTACCTGCTCGAACCCGACGAACGTGGCGCCGCTCGCACGTCCAAAGAGTTCTACGTGTCTCCGTTCAACGATCTGGACGGCGAGTACCGGATGCGACTCCCACTACCCGACACCGCGCTCGCGCTTTCGATAGTTCTGGCCCGAGACGGCAAGGCGCCATTCGTAGCCACGGTGTCAGGTCGATGCGTGCCCGCAACGACGCGCGAGATCGTCCGCAGTGCGCTCTCCGTCCCGCTGGCTCCGCTCCGAGTCGCCGCGCAGATCAGATTTCAAGGAATCCGGCTGTGGGCCAGGCGCTTACCCATCGTTCCCCGACCGCAACATCACCCGCAGGAGGCAGTGCAATGACCACAACTACCCTCGGCACCGAACCTCCCGCTCACACGATCGAAACCGAGCGGTGGCCAGGCGTTGCCACAGTGCCCAGCGGATTCAAAGTGCGGGTTGCGTCGCCGGTTGCCCGCTCTCTGTTCCACAAGGCGGTCGCGCGCTTGCCGCTGCGTGTTCAGATGCCGAATGGTGAGTTCTCCGGCGGTGGTAGTCCGGATTCGCCGTTGATGGTCATTCATCGCCCGGACGACTTCGCCGCTCGTGTGGGAGACAGTGGTTTGATCGGATTCGGCGAGTCGTACATGGCGGGCGACTGGGAAGCTTCCGACCTCACTGCGGTCCTGGAAGTCTTCGCCTCCCGCGTCGCGACGCTGATTCCCGACTTCCTGCAGCGGTTGCGAGGCCTGTACATTCCGAAGCAGCCTCGCAGTGAGCGGAATTCGACGCAGAACACGCGCTCGAACATCTCCAGGCACTACGACCTCTCGAACGAGATGTTCGAACTGTTCCTCGACGACACGATGACCTATTCCAGTGCACTCTTCGAGGATCTGTCGGTAGGAGCATCCCCGTCGTGGGATGTGTTCGCAGCTGCTCAGCACCGGAAGATCGATCGCCTGCTGGACGGCGCGGGCGTCGGTCCAGGTTCGCGAGTGCTCGAAATCGGCACAGGCTGGGGCGAATTGGCGATCCGGGCGGCCCAGCGCGGCGCAACGGTGCGCTCGGTGACCCTTTCGGTCGAACAACAGGAATTGGCAGCGAAGCGGATAAGCGCTGCGGGACTGGCAGATCGCGTTCAGGTCGACCTCCTCGACTATCGGCAGGTGCAGGGGGAGTACGACGCCGTTGTGTCGGTCGAGATGATCGAGGCCGTCGGACACCAATACTGGGGAAGCTACTTCCAGACGATCGACGCTTTGTTGGCGCCGGGTGGGCGCGCGGCGATTCAAGCGATCACGATGCCGCACGATCGAATGCTCGCGACTCGCAACACCTATACCTGGGTGCACAAATACATCTTCCCCGGTGGATTTCTCCCGTCGGTGCGGGCGATCGAGGATGTCACCGAACGCTTGACGACGCTCCGGGTGCGTGAGCGGATGTCGATGGGCGATCACTACGCGCAGACGTTGCGGCTGTGGGACGAGCGTTTCAGCGCTCGCACCGACGAAGCGTCTGCACTCGGGTTCGACGCAGTGTTCGCGCGCATGTGGCATTTCTATCTCTGCTATTCCGAGGCGGGCTTCCGATCGGGGTATCTCGACGTTCAGCAAATTGTTCTCGATCGGAGGAACCAGCGATGACCGCCACGATGGATCGAGCGATCCAAGGCACCGGTGTTGCGGGCCGACTGTCGGAAATTCTGAGTCCACTTGTCGGCGGCGAGCTTCCGGTGCGGTTGACTGCGTGGGACGGCAGCACAGCAGGACCGGAGGACGCTCCGAAGGTGACGCTCTACAGCGCGAACGTGTTGCGACGCCTGCTCTGGAATCCCGGCGAGTTGGGAGCTGCGCAGGCATATGTTCTCGGCGAACTCGACGTCGAGGGTGATCTGGGCGATGCGCTCACACACGTGTGGAAGGTGTCTGCCGAGCGGGGACTCGGGTCGATCACCCCGACGCCGTCGCTCGTCCTCGCTGCGGTCAAGGCCGCGCGGTCCTTCGATGCTTTCGGGAGACCTTTGGCTCCACCGGCGTCGCAGGCCCAAGTGAAGGGCCGCTTGCACAGTCTCGCTCGCGACCGCGAGGCGATCGGGCACCACTACGATTTGTCGAACGATTTTTACGAGCTGATTCTCGACGAGAACATGGCGTACTCCTCGGGATACTGGACTTCCGATGCACCGGAATACACGCTCGAAGACTCGCAGACAGACAAGTTGGACCTGGTGTGCCGCAAAGTCGGTCTTGATCGGGCGCGAGGCCTGCGGTTTCTCGACGTCGGCTGTGGTTGGGGCTCGCTGAGCCTGCATGCAGCGCGGGAGTACGGCGCTCGGGTCGTCGGCATCACTATCTCGGCTGAGCAGAAGGCATTTGTCGACGCGAAGATCCGCGCACTCGGTTTGGAAGACTGGGTCGAGATCCGATTACAAGATTATCGCGAGATCCCCGACGGCCCGTTCGACGCGGTCGCGTCGATCGAGATGGGTGAGCACGTCGGCGAAGGCAACTATTCGAAGTACGTGAAAGCGCTCCACGACAATGTTATTGCGGGTGGGCGTGTTCTGATTCAGCAGATGTCGCGCACGGGCGCGCATCCCGGGGGAGGTCCGTTCATCGAGTCGTTCATCGCGCCGGACATGTACATGAGGCCTGTGGGCCGGACCGTTGCGATGATCGAGGAAGGCGGACTCGAAGTCCGTGACGTCCACGCCCTGCGTGAGCACTACGTGCGAACGGTGGACGCGTGGATCGGGACTTTCGAATCGAATTGGGACCGCGTCGTGGAACTCGTGGGCGTCGAAGTCGCTCGGGTGTGGCGTCTCTACCTCGTCGGCGGGGGAATGGCTTTTCGCGACGGCAGGATGGGCGTCGATCAGATTTTGTCGGTCCGGCCGCTCGGTGATGGTCGATCGGGTATGGAACCGGTACGGCCGCAGTGGGTGTCGCGGCGATGAACGGATTCGACTGGGGCGCATTCGGAGTGGTCACGCTCACGAGTCTGCTGGCGATCGCCATCGGAATGGCAGTGACAGCCACGATCGGTGTACGGATCGGGCGCCACAATGTTGTCGACGTGTCGTGGGGCGCCGGCTTCGTTCTCATCGCGCTCGTGTCCGCGATAGTGGGAACCGGCGACCTCTGGCGCCGGTTGCTGATGCTTGCGCTGGTGGCGATCTGGGGTCTGCGGTTGGCGACGCACATGGCGATCCGATCGCGTGGCAAGGGTGAAGATCCGCGGTACGAGGAAATGCTCGGACGGACGACGGGCAATCGAACGCTTTACGCGATCCGCAAGATCTATCTCACGCAGGGGATTTCATTGTGGTTCGTCTCCCTGCCGATCCAGGTCGCTGCGGTCTCGCACGGCAGCTTCGGGCTTCTTGTTGTACTCGGTATCGCGCTGTGGATTGTCGGCGTCACGTTCGAGACGGTTGGCGATCGGCAGATGGAGGAGTTCAAATCCGATCCGGGCAGCCGTGGCCACATCATGGATCAAGGTTTGTGGGCGTGGACGCGTCATCCCAACTACTTCGGCGACGCGTGCGTGTGGTGGGGGATCTTCCTCGTCTCGGCCTCGGTGTGGCCGGGGGTGTTGACCGTCCTCTCGCCGATCGCGATGACGTACTTCCTGGTCTTCGCCACCGGAGCGCGGTTGCTCGAGCGACACATGGAACAGCGCCCGGGCTATCGCGAATATCAGCAGCGGACAAGCTACTTCATTCCGCGCCCGCCGAAAGCCCGATCCGGGACGTAGGCTCTTTCGGATGAGGCGAGAGCATGGGTGATCTGAAGCTGCCGGCTGCAGTGAGCGCGGTTGCCGTCGGTGGAGCATTGGGGGCACTGAGCCGATACGGTCTGGGAGAGCTGTTCCCCCACATCTGGACGACGCTGGTCATCAACGTCGTCGGCTCGTTCGTTCTCGGCATACTCGCGGCCCTGCTGGTCCACAACAAGGTGGGGTACCTCTTTCTCGGCACCGGGTTCTGCGGCGGCTTCACGACCTTCTCGTCATTCGCGGTTCACGCGGTGACGGAGAGTCCGTGGCGATCGATTCTCTATGTACTCGGGACGCTGATTCCTGCCATCCTCGCCGCAGCGCTGGGCAAAGGGCTCGGTGAACGCTGGATCCGTGCGCGGGACGGGGTGTCGGCATGACGGTTCTCCTGGTGGCACTCGGCGGCGGCGCGGGTGCGAGCGGCCGGTACCTGTTGGCGCGGTATGTGCCCGCTTACAGGGGATTCCCGGCTGCAACCTTCGCCGCGAACGTGATCGGCTGCTTTCTGCTCGGATTGTTCACCGGGGCAGCTCTTTCCACCGAGATGGCCGCGCTCCTGGCGACTGGCTTCTGCGGCGGCCTGTCCACCTACTCGACCTTCGCGACCGAGAATGTGGGCATGGTCGAGCGGCGTCAGACGATGCTTTCGCTGATCTACATCGTCGTCAGTCTGATCGTCGGCTTGTCCGCTGCGTGGGTGGGAATCCAGATCACGGACTGACGTATTCGGCGTCGAGCGTGCACGCCACGCGGCCAGGGTAGACAATTGTCCACAGTCGCGTCGACACAGTGGTCGACCACCGGGCCGAGGGGGATTCGTGGCGCACGAACGAGCAGGACAAGTGGCTCTGCCAGAGGATCTGATCGACGTTCCTCATCTGGTCACCGCGTATTACACGCGCACTCCCGATCCCGAGAACCCGATGCAGCAGGTACTTTTCGGCACTTCCGGACATCGCGGTTCCAGTCTCGACTCGGCTTTCAACGAAGCTCATATCCTGGCGACAACCCAGGCGATCGTCGAGTACCGCGCTTCGCAGGGTATCGACGGTCCGCTGTTCATCGGCCGGGATACACACGCGCTGTCCGAACCCGCCTGGCTCTCCGCGTTGGAGGTCCTCGTCGCCAACGACGTCGTCGTTCTTGTCGACTCGCGCGACGCCTACACGCCCACCCCGGCTGTGAGCCACGCGATCTTGCGATACAACTCGACGGGGCCGGAGGCCAAGGCCGACGGTATCGTCGTGACACCGTCACACAATCCGCCTCGTGACGGCGGCTTCAAATACAACCCGCCGCACGGCGGACCCGCGGACACGGATGCGACGTCGGTTATCGCCGACCGAGCGAACGAGCTACTGCGCAAAGGGCTTTCCGGGGTAAGGCGCGTCACGGCAGCGCAGGCGCTGGACCGCGTCGAACGCTACGACTTCCTCCGCTACTACGTCGAAGATCTCCCTTCTGTCCTCAACCTCGATGCGATCCGCGACGCCGGAATCCGGATCGGTGCAGACCCCCTCGGCGGGGCAAGTGTCGACTACTGGGGCGCGATCGCCGACACTCATCGACTCGACCTCGAAGTGGTGAATCCTCTCGTGGATCCGACCTGGCGGTTCATGACGCTGGACACGGACGGCAAGATCCGCATGGACTGCTCGTCGCCCGACGCGATGGCGTCGCTGATCGGGATTCGAGATCGCTACGACATCGCGACCGGAAACGATGCGGACTCCGACCGCCACGGCATCGTCACTCCCGACGGCGGTTTGATGAACCCGAATCACTATCTCGCCGTTGCCATCGAGTATCTGTTTGCGAACCGGCCAGGGTGGGGCGCAGATACCAAGGTCGGCAAGACCCTCGTGAGTTCCTCGATGATCGACCGTGTGGTCAGCGGCCTGGGCCGCGAATTGCTCGAGGTTCCGGTCGGGTTCAAGTGGTTCGTTCCAGGATTGCTCGACGGGTCTGTGGGATTCGGCGGCGAGGAAAGCGCCGGCGCGTCCTTCCTCCGACACGACGGTTCTGTCTGGACGACGGACAAGGACGGCATCATCCTTGCGCTGCTCGCATCGGAAATCACCGCTGTGACGGGAAAGTCTCCGTCAGCGCACTACGCCGCGTTGGCCGAGAAGTTCGGGAGCCCCGCGTACGCACGTATCGATGCGCCCGCAACACGCGTACAGAAGGCAGTCCTGGCAAAGCTGTCTCCTGATCAGGTGAGTGCAACCGAACTGGCGGGTGAGCCGATCACCGCGACACTGACAGCGGCGCCCGGAAACGGTGCGGCGATCGGTGGTCTCAAAGTGACGACGGAAAATGCGTGGTTTGCAGCGAGGCCGTCCGGCACGGAGGACGTGTACAAGATCTATGCCGAGTCGATGAAGGGCACCGATCATCTGGCTCAGGTTCAGGCAGCGGCCAAGGACTTGGTGTCCGGAGTCTTGAAGGCGAACTAGCCCGCGGACCCCTCATGTCGCCCGGCTAGAATTCCGGGCGACATGAAAACTCGTGCAGCCAAGCTGCCACAGGAAATTTGGGTACTGGTCGCCGCCAGCTTCGTCATCGCCCTCGGATTCGGATTGGTCGCTCCGGCGCTACCGCAGTTCGCGCGAAGCTTCGACGTATCGGTCACCGCCGCGACGATCGTGATCTCGTCTTTCGCGTTCATGCGATTGGTGTTCGCGCCGATGAGCGGCTCTTTGGTACAGAAACTCGGTGAGCGACCGGTCTACATCGTCGGCCTTCTGATCGTCGCGGTCTCGACCGGCGCGTGCGCTTTCGCGGGGGAGTACTGGCAACTTCTGCTGTTCCGGTCGTTGGGCGGCATCGGGTCGACCATGTTCACCGTGTCGGCTCTCGGGCTGATCATTCGCATGTCACCGCCGGACAGTCGCGGCCGCGTGTCGGGTCTGTACGCGACAAGCTTTCTCATGGGATCGATCGGCGGCCCGCTGGTCGGCGGTGCGCTGTTGCAGTTCGGTCTCCGGATGCCGTTCATCATCTACGCAATTGCGTTGGTGATCGCCGCGCTCGTTGTCTTCGTGAGCCTGCGTGGATCTCATTTGGCGTCACCGGACAAGGCTGTCGATGTGAAGTCGATGACTCTCACAGAAGGCCTCCAGTCGCCGGTGTACCGGGCAGCGCTCGGATCGAACCTCGCCTTCGGCGGGGTCATCTTCGGAGTTCGCGTTGCCATGGTCCCCCTGTTCGTCGTGGAGTTCCTCGATCGGGATCCGTCGATTGCGGCCTACGCCCTGACGATCTTCGCCGTCGGCAATGCGTTGGTGTTGATCGTTTCCGGACGACTCTCGGACCGCTTCGGACGCAAGCCCTTTGTCGTGAGCGGCCTGCTCATCTGTGGTGTGGGCACCATCGCGATGGGATTCACGGACAACCTCGTGGTGTTCTTTGTCATCGCTGCCGTGACGGGCGTCGGTTCAGGGCTCATGAGCCCGGCTCAGCAAGCAGCGGTTGCCGATGTGGTCGGGTCGACGGCTCGCGGCGGACCCGTCCTGGCGGTATTCCAGATGATGTCGGACATCGGTGGGGTAGTGGCGCCGATTTGTGCCGGGCTGATCGCCCAGCATGTGTCGTACTCTGCGGCCTTCGCGGTGATGGGAGCGGTCGTCGTCGTGTCGGCTACGGGTTGGTTGTTCGTCCCGTCGCGAACGAAGACAGTCGAATCCGTCGTCGAAGATCTGACTGATGTGACGGTGCTTACGGATACGCCTGCGCGGACAAACCTGGACTGACCGGGCATTCTGTACTCTCGATCGGGTGGCAATTCGTATCGTGAGTCTTGTAGCCCGATTGGGCTTGGCGGCCGTCTGGCTGATTTCCGGCGGGCTCAAGTTCCTTGATCCCGTGCAGACGAAGATCGCGGTGCGTGCCTATCAACTGTTGCCCGAGTCACTGGTGGGTCCGGTGGCGACGGCTCTTCCTCTGGTCGAAATAGTCCTGGGACTGCTGATCCTCGTCGGTCTGGCGGTTCGAGTATCCGCCGCAGTCTCGGTGGTGATTCTCACGGTCCTCATCGCGGTGATCATTTCGGTGTGGGCCAGGGGATTGTCCATCGACTGTGGATGTTTCGGCGGCGGCGGTGCTGCTGACGTCGGTGCTTGGGACTATCTGAAGGAGATTCTCCGGGACCTCGGCTTCATGGCGCTTGCCGTGTGGCTGCTCGTGTTCCCGCGTTCGCCGTTGGCATTGGGCCCCGGATCACGCGCGGCGTTCTCAGTGGATACTCAGTCTTCAGTGGCAAGGTAAGCAATCGGTAAATCGTTTCGACGCACGAAGGACTGCATCAGCGTGAGCACCAAGAGCAGCAAGAACAAATACTCGCCGGAACCGGTCTCGAGCCGCTCCACCTACATCATCGGTGGCCTCGCAGTGCTCGTGATCGCGGCCCTCGTCATCGGCGGTGTCTTGTGGACGAACAACAAGAACAAGCCCCAGAACGACGGCTACGGCTCCGTGCAGAATTCCGAAGTTGCCGTCACAGTGCAGGATAACGGCGTGGTGCTGCTCGGCAAGCCCAGCGCCGCAACGACCATTGATCTCTTCGAGGATCCGCTGTGCCCGGCTTGTGCTGCTCTCGAGCACCTCAGTGGCCAAGCGCTCTCGGCTGCCGTTGACAACGGTGACGTCGCCGTTCGCTACCACATGCTGAATTTCCTCAATCGGGCGTCGGGCAGCGGTGACTACTCCACACGGGCCGGCGCCGCTCTGCTGTGCGTCGCTCAGGGTGGCGACGCGATCGCGTACTCCGCATTCCACACAAAGCTTTTCGCGACCGACACGCAGCCTGCGGAGGGCGGCAGCAGCGATCACACCAACGACGACCTCGCCCAGATCGCTCGGGATGCGGGAGCATCCGAGGATGTGGCAACCTGCATCTCTTCCGGCACCAACGTCGAGGCCGCCGCAACAAACGCCGCAGCCGCGAGCCAGGCGCTCAAGGATGCCGGATCGACCGGGACCCCCACCGTAGTGGCGAACGGCAAGATTGTTGACACGCGCAGCAGCGACTGGGTTTCCAAGCTTTCCTGAGT